>NZ_JAVLBO010000079.1:0-510 GCF_031581085.1 Pontimonas sp. | reverse complement strand
CTTGTTGTTTTGGATGACCCTGAGAACTTGATTGCATCACAGAACGTGATTCCTCTATTGAACTCAGATATCTACAGCGATGAGCTAGCAGCTGTCTTGAATGAAATCTCAGCAGCACTTTCAACTGAGGATCTAATTGATCTTCGTACCCGAGTTGAGGGTGACGAAAAAGCCCAGGCCAGCACTGCAGCGCAGGACTGGTTGGAAGCAGAAGGTCTGCTTGACTAGTTGATCCAGGGCTCAAACCTCTGACCAGAGGCGAGCTAGGTCGCAAAAAACTCTCCCCGCGAATTCGGGGAGAGTTTTTTTCTGCGGAGACGGAGGGATTTGAACCCTCGAGACAGCTATAAACTGCCTACCCACTTAGCAGGCGGGCGCACTCGACCGGACTATGCGACGTCTCCAAATGCGAGCCCTAGCCTAACCTAAATCCCGATATTCATCCATCGGGATTTAATTGATTTAGGAATTGAATTCTCGAGGCTTTGGTTTTTGGTGGGTATGCGCTAT
>NZ_JAVLBO010000078.1:0-533 GCF_031581085.1 Pontimonas sp. | reverse complement strand
CACGGTCGAGGTGGTCGAGGCGGGCAACGAGACCAACGTGCTCGCCAGCGGATCGCCCACACGACGAGCGGGATGCTGGTGAGTTCAATCATGGAATGCTCTGGTGATGATGATGCCGATGTATCCCACAAACGTACCGATGAACACCGCCCAGAGCCACATGGGGAAGCGCCAATACGCGAACACCTGCTCGACGATCATGTCGTCACCCGGTTGAACAGCACATACGCCACAACGGTGAACCCGAGGATCGAAAGCGCGACGGTGGCGGTCTGAAACGTCGGGGGGAACTCCGCGACGGTCACCGCGCCGACGATCAGCAGCATCGACACCGGAATCACGAACGTCCGTTGCACCATGTAGTACGCAAGCCCGATCGTGCCGAACACGATGAGCGCCACGATCGGGAGCGGCACCGCATCGGTGAAGATCGACACGAGCCACCCGAAGAGGTCACCACCGAGGATCTCATCGGTCACGGTCACTTGTAGATGCCCCGCAAGGACGGTCACGCCTGCGGAGATGTTGAACAC
>NZ_JAVLBO010000077.1:0-547 GCF_031581085.1 Pontimonas sp. | reverse complement strand
TCCAGCGCGTCCAGCACAAGGTTCAGCCGCTCGGGCTCGTTGCCCACCCAGTCTTTCTGCGGGGCAAGGCGGATACGCGCCCCATTGGCGCCGCCGCGCAGGTCCGACTGACGGAAGGTCCGCGCGCTGTCCCAGGCGGTGGCGACCATGTCCGACACCGACAGGCCGGCATCGGCGATCTTCGCCTTGACGGCGGCCACGTCGTACCCTGTGGGCCCGGCAGGCACGGGGTCCTGCCAGATCAGGTCCTCTTGCGGGGCATCGGGGCCGATGTAGCGGATGTTCGGCCCCAGGTCGCGGTGGGTCAGCTTGAACCAGGCGCGGGCGAAGGTATCGGCGAAATAGTCCGGATCCTCCATGAACTTCTCGCAGATGGCGCGATAGGTCGGGTCCATCTTCATCGCCATGTCGGCGTCGGTCATCATCGGCATGACACGCTTGGTCGGATCGGTGGTATCGACGGGCATGTCCTCTTCGCGGATGTCGACAGGGCGCCACTGGTTGGCCCCGGCGGGCGACTTGGTCAGCTCCCATTCATAGCCGAACA
>NZ_JAVLBO010000076.1:0-602 GCF_031581085.1 Pontimonas sp. | reverse complement strand
TCGTAATCACCAACAGTGGCAACGTCAAAGACATCGTTCCACAGACGGACATCGCCCTCATCTTGCTCGTGATCTTCGTTATAAATCTCATCTTTATATTCGACCGGGCATTTGGTGGTGAATAGATATGTCTGCTCGTGATCGACGGCTTCGAGAGGCGGCCCGAGAACGCGACCGTCAACAGTCGGATGATACCCAAGAGTCGGCATCGTTCATCGCAGACCGTCTCGGTGGTGGCGATGATGACAGCTCCGGCGGTGGCGATGATGATGGGTCGCGCGATGTTCGCCCCGGCCGGGGCACGGAGCCCTCGGTCGTCGACCGCGATCCGTCTCCGGAACCAGAACCAGAGCCGGAACCGGAACCAGACACCACACCCACACCTTCACCAGAGCCGGATCCGGAGCCGGAACCAGATCGGGATGATGATCGGAGTATCTCGGAGCGCATCGGTGACTTGCAACCGGGTGAAGTGTTGCGAGCTGGTGGCTCGGGTGGCCGTGGAGAGCCCGACGTAGAGGTGGTATCCCGTGGGGAAAACATCCGAGATGTGCGTGAGGCCCGCCTGTTGGCGGCCACAGACCTCACGAGAGCCGAATTAG
>NZ_JAVLBO010000075.1:0-678 GCF_031581085.1 Pontimonas sp. | reverse complement strand
CTCTGATTTCAGCCTTTTGGGTTTCAGTGACTGTTCGGACTCTGCCTGGGTAATCAGTCAGCGATTTCACAACCACCGGAGCAGAGCTCACTTTGCTGTCTTCAGAAGTTCTTGTCTCAGCTGCTGTAACCGAGCTCGCGGGAACCAGCAGTGTTGCCACCAAAACAAATCCGGTTATAAGTTTCATCACTGCCCTCCGTGCTTATTAGCTGCAACCGAGTTGATAGATAAAAAACTCCCTTTGCAGCGGAAGTGAGAATTGAGTCACTTTTATAGAAAATAAGAAACCACGAGAAGTCGTGAAATTCTTCTCGTGGTTCGCACGCTTGGAGGGACTCGAACCCCCAACCTTCTGATCCGTAGTCAGATGCTCTATCCATTGAGCTACAAGCGCTTGGGCAGTGTCCAATGCTACACCAACTGAAACCAAAAGGCTAAGAGTCATTTCGTTGATAACAATTCTCTAAACGGGTGTTCTCTGACTGTTGAAAGTGTATGCTCAGGGTTTACACTTACATAAGTTTCCAGACTTCAACGAGGAAGGTGAGCAGTCATGGACAAGACAAGACTGGCCGGTAAAAAGGCCTTAATCACAGGTGGCGCCCAGGGAATGGGAGCCGCAATCGCTAAGTATTGGGCCGCTCAGGGAGCAGCTGTTTGCGTTGCCGATCTCAACGA
>NZ_JAVLBO010000074.1:0-904 GCF_031581085.1 Pontimonas sp. | reverse complement strand
AGGATCATGATGGCAACCTCCGGACGGCCGCGAACACGGCCATGCCGAGGATCGCGAACACCACCAGCGGGAAGAGTTGCAAGCCCGGCTCGGCCACGGACGTGAGCACGCCGAAGGTGTCGCTGCTGGTGCCGGCGGTATCGAGACCGTCGACCGCCTGATTATACGCACCGATGCCGATGATCGAGATCGCCGCGATCATGGCCATGAGGGATATGCGGGTGGGCATACCTCACGGTACTCATGGAGACGCTAAAAAAGGGGTAGTGGGTTCGTGGCCTATCTTCGCATCCCGCCGAAGCCGGACACCTGGAACAGCACCAAGGACGCGACGATCACGAGGAGCACAACAGGCGCGAGCTCCATGGCCGTGGAGATGTCCGACACAACGGCGGTGTCGTTGATGCCACCGGCGGTGTCGGGGAGTGACGCATTGATCTCGTTGAAAATCAAGACGGTCACCACGAGTACAATGGCCCCGGTCGCGAGTTGGATGAAACTCTGGGCCTGGTCGTTACGACTGGTCAATACCCCAGCACCGCGCCGGAGTGTGGGAAGGGTGAATCCCATGCCTATCGGCACGACGGAGACCTACATAAAGCGGTGAGGATTTTAACGGTCTCAATGAATCTGTGGCTACGTTTTTAGGGATTCACGGTATTTGTAAAGGCATGGGTAGTGAGACGATCGCGGCGACAGTACCGGAAGATAGCCATCTGTGGCTCCGATTTGAAGAGTACCGCAGATCGAGAGCGTTGGCATCCAAGTCCGAAGCGGCCCGCGAGCTGCTCACCGCGGGCTTGGAGTTGGAGCTCGATTATGGCGGCCGCAAGACCCTCCTCGATGGGAATGAATCTTTGTTGCTCTCGTTGGCGTTCATCTTGAGCGCGGAGTCACTGATCAG
>NZ_JAVLBO010000073.1:0-938 GCF_031581085.1 Pontimonas sp. | reverse complement strand
GCTCGACAAAAACGTCCTCTGCCGGTTCGGGTGGTGTATCACCCGGATCAGTAATCTGAATGGCGATAGTACCAATCGGATCGATCCGATGATTGGCTTTCTGAAAGTCAATCCAAGAGCAGTTTTCGATCTTTGGCATGACATCACCTACTACTAAGTAAAATAAAGTGGCCGACTCCTCAGGCGTCCCTGAGGCGATATCCGTTCATTCGGATCGGTGGGTGCGCTTGACGGTGCAGAGGCGTCCCGGCTCAATTCCGGAGTCTCTTGGTTATACCACTCTGGGGTGCGAACCACTTATCGTGGAGGACGGGCGCTTTCACCGGATCTGCGCTACCTTTTTGCTTGGTGGGAGTACCAGGACTCGAACCTGGAACCTGCTGATTAAGAGTCAGTTGCTCTGCCAATTGAGCTATACTCCCGATAAACTGTATGTGGCGGTCTGTACGGGATTTGAACCCGTGATACCAGCGTGACAGGCTAGCGTGATAACCACTTCACTAACAGACCAGAATTGGTGGGAGCATCGGGACTCGAACCCGAAACCTGTGATCTACAAGTTCACGCTCTGCCAATTGAGCTATACTCCCAAAACTATATGGTGCCGGATCACGGATTCGAACCGCGGACCTTCGCTTTACAAGAGCGCTGCTCTGGCCAGCTGAGCTAATCCGGCAATGAGACTACTGACAGAGATCCTCGTACTTCGTCGTGTACTTACGATGTTCCGACTTGTCGTTACGATCCTCTTTTGTCTTTGTTGTAGGCTTAAGTGCCTCTTTGATTCGCTTAAACATATCGTACCTACCGGTTTTGTTTCTCATTTCAGTAAAAAATCGTAAAATGACCGAAATGAGATACACTGATTGTGTATGGCCCCGGTGGACGGAATCGAACCGCCATTAAGGATTTTGGAGATCCCTGTGTTACCATTACAC
>NZ_JAVLBO010000072.1:0-1137 GCF_031581085.1 Pontimonas sp. | reverse complement strand
GGCATCAGGCGTTCAGCCTGCTGAATCAGAGTTACCTCTACACCTCGTGACCGAAGAGACGCTGCGACTTCTGCACCAATAAAACCTCCACCCACAATCGCTACCCTGGCCGCTTTTTCGAGGTTGGCTCGAAATCTCGTTAAATCCTTGAGGCTTTGCAAATAGTGGATAGCCTTGGCGTCAACTCCCGGTAGGTGCAACTGTCGAGGGGCCATGCCGGTGGCCAGTACTACATGGGAGAAACGCTCAGTGGCGCTGTCCGAGTCTTCCACATCGACGTATTCTCTGGCAGGAGTAACTCGCGTCACACGCGAAGACCAACGGACTTCTATGCGCTGTCGTTGATAAAAATCATTGTCGCGCCGCCAGAAAGTCTCAGGAATTTCTCGCGACGAAAGCGCCCCTTTGGACAACTCCGGCCTTTCGTAGGGCCGGTCCTGCGACTCGTCAAAAAGAACAATTTCACTCTCGAATCCCAACTCCCGTAGCTGCCCTGCAACTTCATCTCCGGCGTGACCGCCACCAATGATCGCAATACGACTGCGCGTCACCTCTGATAGGGCGCCACCGTCACCCTTAAGCCCGCCAATTCCTCGGCCACGATAATTTGACACGACAGGCGGGAGTGGGGCTGGCGTGGATAGGCCGCCTCGTCCAGCATTGCATCTTCTTGGTCAGATGGACCTCCCACTTTTTCCACAAATTCGTCGTCCACGATTACGTGACAGGTCGCGCACTCCATGTGCCCACCGCAAGCTCCGACAATCCCGGGCACCCCGTTCGCCTTCGCCACCTTCATCAATTTCTGCCCGTTTTCAGCCGCCAGGGTTGTGACTGACCCATCGGGTGATTGGAATGTAACGTCGCTCATTGGACTCCTTAAGCAAGATTGGGGTGCTAACGAGAACACCGTTAACTTTAATCAAGTTCTATCTTGTATTATTTGGACCCACAACGCAATACGTGTGTACATCCTCTTCGAGAGTGGGTCAGGTGAGTAAGTCGAATCTTTGGGACGTGCTTCCATCCGCCTTCACGGGAGAAAAAAACCTAACCGAAAGCAGTCAACTATGGATTACTCCGAGCTTCGGGCTCTCTACATCAACTGCACCTTGAAGCGTTCGCCAACTAAATCTC
>NZ_JAVLBO010000071.1:0-1352 GCF_031581085.1 Pontimonas sp. | reverse complement strand
ATCCTCTCCAACATGCGCACGAACCAACCGTGTTGGTGATGGACGTATTCGGCGTCGGGTTGGCTGAAAATCGTGCGAATGAGGGAGGCGATCATTTCCTGCCTGCCCTGGGGCAGGGTGGCCAGGGCGTTGCGGAGGAAATGAACCCGACACCTCTGCCAAGTACTGCCTTGCAGGGTGACCTGGATAGCGGTTTTCAAGCCTTTGTGGGCGTCAGAGACGACCAGGGCAACCCCGTGGAGACCCCGGTCAGTCAAACCCCGCAGAAACTCGGTCCAGAACGCTTCTGTTTCACTGTGACCAACATCAACACCGAGTATTTCGGGAGTTTGTTGTCACTCTGGGCCCATCAGCCCAAGGCACATTAGCTCCGACACCAAAAGCGACCACGACCGCTTGGGACACGATCGCCCCACCAACCCGGGCCTTGCAGTAGGTGGCATCGAGGAACACGTAAGGGTAAGACGTGTCAGTAAGGTCCCGGCTTCGAAACGCGTGGCCATCCTCATCCAAGTCAACACAAATCCTGGACACTTCCGATTTCGAAATGCCCGAATCAGCTCCGAGAGCTTTCACCAGGTCACAGGCTTTCCGGGTCGACACCCCGTGAACGTAGGCTTCCATCACGACCGCGTAGAGGGCTTCATCAACCCTTCTGCGACGCTCCAACAACGCCGGGAAGAAAGAACCGGTTCGCAGTTTCGGAATACGAAGGTCAAGATCACCCGCCTGAGAAGTCAACAGCCTCGGTCTCGACCCATTTCGGTATGTCGTGCGATCACCGGAGCGCTCATGAGGCAGAGCGCCAATCGTCGCGGCAGCTTCCGCATCAATCAACTCCTGATACACACGCTCCAGAGCGGTTCGCACCCGGTCGGTCAGGTCCGTGTCTTTCAGTTGGGAAAGCAAAGCAAGCAAGGCAGAATAGGGGGGAGCTATCGTGTGTGAGTTCCTTTCGTGGAGATTTTGAAGGTTTTCACCGACTCTCACACGATGGCTCACTCAATGTCGAAAACGACACCCGCGAGCCGAGGAAATTACACCACTCCACGGGACGCTAACCGACTCGCTGACCTCATCGGTGTGCCGACCTATTTTTGTGACCCCTACTCGGCGTGGCAGCGAGGCACTAACGAACACTTCAACGGACGCCTCCGGCGTTACATTCCTAAGAAAACCCGGTTCGATACGTTCACCCAAGAAGAACTCGACGCCTGGGTCCACGAGATCAATAACCGGCCCCGGAAAGTCCTGAACTGGTCCACCCCCGCAGAAGTGTTCCAACAACTATGCTCACAGTCACAAAACCCCCAACCGTTGCACTTCCAACTAGAAGCCGGGGGCCGGCCAAA
>NZ_JAVLBO010000070.1:0-1408 GCF_031581085.1 Pontimonas sp. | reverse complement strand
AGTCTTCTGCTCTATCCGCTGAGCTACGAGGGCTTTGAGGAATAACTTTCCTCGAACGTTAGTTTACAGGTGCGTGATTTTGGGGTTCTCGCCCCTCTGCCAGGACATTCACGCAGGCGAGGTGGTGGGTGGGGTATCAGGGTTGATTGCTTCTTTGGCTTCAGCAAATAACGCAGTAAGGGCCATTTGCCATTCTCGTAAAGACACGGAAAGTGTTTGCCAGGTGAGATCTCTGTCCACAGTGGAGTAGTGGTGTGCCAGCACCTCGCGGTTCCTGGCCGCGTCACTCCAATTAACCCCGGTGGGTGCAGCGACACCCCGTGATGCCAGGTATTTGGATGCCTCTCCAATCTTGATCATGAGTGAATCGCCGGCCTCTTGGGCCACCGGGTCATTGTCGTAGGCAGCCTTACCGCCATCGACAATCGACGACACGACGTCAAGCCACCGCTGAATGTGGAGTAGCTCTTTCGCGACACGGAGCTCCATCACACCAACACCACGTCCTGGAGGATATCTCGATCCACCTCTGGGTCGAGCCCTCCGTAGGTGACCAGGTCGACCTCTCTACCCAGTATCCGGGTAAAGGCCTCCTGGAGTGCCGCGAGATCAGAAAGACTTGCCCCAGAGGGAGGCTCCACCACAAAGTCAAGGTCAGATTCGGGCCCGTCCTCGCCGCGGGCGACGGAACCAAAGACACTGAGTTTGCGAAATCCGCGGTCTTCTGCGACCTGTCTCACAATGTCCCGGCCTGCTTCTAGGAGGTCGCGAGGCCTCACGCCCTCCGTGCGCACCCGGGCTACCTGGTAGCTGACCGCGGGTTGGGTGAGCCCGAATCGCGCGGCAATCTGCGCTTGGGAAAATCCTTCACCAAGAAGCCCTCGTAGGGCAAGAATGCGACGGATTCGAGCAATTTCGGCATCATGCAACGCAGAATCATAATGCGCCAACAGAGTCATAAAATGATTTTATCACTAACACAGTCCTTCTCGAGGTGGTAACCCAGACGCGACTTAGTCTTCGTTTATCGCACGCTAGACGCACGACCCACCACTTCTCCCCTACTACCCTTTAGGTAGTGCGATGTGGGGGCGGGGTCTTTAGTCGGAAAGCCTTCTGCTCTATCCGCTGAGCTACGAGGGCCCGGGGCGAAAGCCCGCAAATAAAAGTCTACAGCCCAGTATCTGCCCACCGACAGGCTCTCCCGCACTGCGTGAGGTAACACCTGGTTTTGTGCAGTTCCGATACGAAAAGTGTTGCTCCCCTATCGCTTGTTGATCGCACGACCCCGCTGGGCGCTCTGAAGGCTCCGCCTGCGGGCAATCAGGAAGAAAAACAGCACGAAGAACACCACCAGGAACAGCCCGAGCACCCACCACCACAAATCTGAAGAGAATTCGCCTTTGTC
>NZ_JAVLBO010000006.1:0-68351 GCF_031581085.1 Pontimonas sp. | reverse complement strand
GCCACGCGGACAAACGCGCCGAAGGGGACCAACTTGGTGACCGCACCGGGCGCGATCTGACCGATCGCGTGGGTGCGCGCAAACAGCTGCCAGGGATCTTCCTGGGTGGCTTTGAGCGAGAGCGACACCCGTTCGCGGTCCATGTCGACCTCGAGGACTTCCACGGTCACCTCTTGACCGACTTCGACGACCTCGCTGGCGTGCTCGATGTGCTTCCAGCTCAACTCAGAGACGTGGACGAGACCATCGACTCCGCCGAGGTCCACAAAGGCACCAAAGTTCACGATGGAGGAGACCACGCCCTTGCGAATTTGACCCTTTTCCAAATTGGTGAGGAAAGAGCTTCGGGTCTCGCTCTGGCTCTGCTCCAGCAGTGCCCGACGCGAGAGCACCACGTTGTTGCGGTTTTTGTCGAGTTCAAGAATTTTGGCCTCGATTTCTTGACCGAGGTAGGGGGTAAGGTCGCGCACTCGTCGCAGTTCGATCAGCGACGCGGGCAGGAAGCCGCGCAGACCGATATCCACGATCAGGCCACCCTTCACCACTTCGATGACCGAGCCGGTGACGACGCCGTCGTCTTCTTTAATCTTTTCCACATCACCCCAGGCGCGCTCGTACTGCGCGCGCTTCTTGGAGAGAATGAGCCGGCCTTCTTTGTCTTCCTTTTGGAGGACGAGGGCTTCAATCGGGTCACCCACACCGACGACCTCGTTGGGGTCTACGTCGTGCTTAATGGAGAGTTCTCGGGAGGGAATCACGCCCTCGGTCTTGTATCCGACGTCGAGCAGAACCTCGTCGCGGTCGATCTTGACAACTGTGCCCTCGATGAGGTCGCCGTCGTTGAAGAATTTCAGAGTTTTTTCGACTTCGGCCAGGAAGTCTTCGGCGGAGCCGATGTCATTGATTGCGATTTGCTTCGGGCCGGTAGTCGCGGAGGGTGTCATTCGGTAGGGGTTCTCTCGGGGGGTTATTCGGGCCGAGGGCTTATTCCTCGGACGTGGACAGGGTAAATGCGCCCAATGGGCGACCCCTCAGTGTAGCCCGGGGCGAGAGTGCGAGCAAACGCTAATGAGCGGCAGCGTCCCAGTGGGCACCGAAGCCGAGGTTGACTTCGAGGGGCACGTCGAGTTCGGCCGCACCCTCCATTTCTTCGCGCACGAGGGCCTCGAGCGCGTCGCGCTCCCCCACGGCAACATCAAAAATGAGCTCATCGTGGACCTGGAGCACCATGGCCGAAGCCATCGCCGTCTCGCGCAGCCGGGCGTCGATGGCGATCATGGCGCGTTTAATGATGTCGGCCGCGGTGCCCTGCATGGGGGCGTTGAGCGCCGCGCGCTCGGCCGATTCGCGCACCATCCGATTCGACGAATTGAGTTCCGGAAAGGGGCGCTGGCGACCAAAAAACGTTTCGGTGTAGCCGGCGGTCCGCGCCGTCTCGACGACGTCGCGCAGATAGTCGCGCACCCGGCCAAAGCGCTCAAAATAGTCGCCCATCAGGTTTTTGGCCTCCGAAGGGGCAATGCGCAACTGTTTGGCTAAACCGTAGGCCGACAGACCGTAGGCCAACCCGTAGCTCATGGCTTTGACTTTGGTGCGCATCGCGGGGGTCACCGCATCGGGCTCGACCTGGAACACCTGCGCGCCCACATAGTTGTGCAGGTCCTCACCGCGACGAAACGCCTCAATCAGGGCTTCATCGCCCGAAAAGTGGGCCATGATGCGCATCTCAATTTGCGAATAGTCGGCGGTGAGTAATCCCTCCGCGCTGCCCCCGTGCACAAAAGTGGCTCGAATCTGGTGGCCAATGTCGGTCCGGGCGGGAATGTTCTGCAGATTGGGCTCTAACGAGGACAGTCGCCCCGTACTCGTTCCGGTCTGGTCGAAGGTGGTGTGCAGGCGCCCATCCTCGCCCACAGCCGTGGCGAGACCCTCGACAATCTGGTGCAGCTTGGTCTGATCGCGGTGGCCCAGCAGGGCATCCAGGAAGGGATGGGGATGGCTTTCTTGGAGCTCGGCTAAGGCTTGCTGGTCAGTGGAGTAGCCGGTCTTTGTTTGCCGGGTTTTGGGCATCGCCAACTCGTCAAAGAGCACACCCTGAAGCTGCTTGGGCGAGCCCAGGTTCACCTCGTGGCCGATGGCCTCAAAGGCCCGGCGCTGATGTTCGCCCGCCTCGGCCAACAACTGCGCATCGAGAGCCTCCAAGGCCGCCCGGTCGGAGGCAATACCCAACTGTTCCATCCGCCACAAGATGGGAATCAGCGGCAGTTCCATTTCTTCGTACACCGTTCGCTGCGCGGCGGGGAGGGCATCCCGCAGTGCGGGATACACCCGGTGGAGCCACCAGGCATCGAGCACACCCTCGGCGCTCACATCGATGAGGGCGTTCGGGTCTGTGGCGACACTCGATTCGCCCAGAAGCTCCTCGACCAGCCCCGCGAGGGTGGGAAGTTTTCGACCGGGCGCGAGCATCCAAGAGGCGACCCGGAGGTCGCCATGGATGACGGCGGGAGCGTCCCAGCCGGCCTGAGACAGGACGTGGAGGTCATCCTTCGCGTGGTGCCACCACCACTGTCGACCCGGATCATTCAACGCCTTTTGCAGTGGTGCGGCGTCTTCTGAGCCCTCGGTGTGCACGACGGAGATGACGTCGCTCCCGTCGGAGACCCCACAGAGCAGGCCCGCGGGGGCTGGTCGCAGGATGATACTGAGCGGTCCCGGGTGTTGGCCAAGCCAGTGCTCGAGTTCCTCATCGAGCAGCGCGCGCGGCGTGGGCGTTGCGGTAGCGGGTGTGGCATCTGTGGCCACCGCAGGGCTCTCCCCGGCCAGAGCGAGCACGCGTTCGGTGAGTGTGCGAAAGCGCAGTTGGCCGAAAATGTCCGTGACAGCGTCTCGGTCGATTTCTCCTCGAACCAGGTCCTCCGGGGTAACCGTGAGCTCGACGTCTCGCACCAGGGCGTTTAGTCCCCTGTTTCGCACCGCGCGCTCTTTTTGCTCGCGCAGGTTTCCCCCCACCACACCGCCAATCTCGTCGGCGTGGGCGAGGAGTTCATCCAGTGAGCCGTACTGGGTGATCCACTTGACGGCGGTTTTTTCCCCCACTTTGTCGATGCCAATGAGATTGTCACTGGTTTCACCCACCAGGGCGGCAATATCCGGGTACGACTCGGGGTTCACGCCGTAGCGCTCAAAGACCGCCTCGGGTGTGTAGCGCTTGAGTTCGGAGACCCCGCGGGAGCTCGGATAGAGAACGGTGACGTCCCTGGTGACCAATTGCAGGGTGTCGCGGTCACCGGAGACGACGAACACGCGGAAACCTGATGCTTCACCTTGGCTGGCGAGGGTGGCGAGAATGTCGTCGGCTTCAAAGTCTTCTTTCTGCAGGGTGATGATTCCCATTGCCTCGAGGGCTTTTTGCAGAAGCGGAATCTGGCCCACAAACTCACTCGGGGTTTCGCCTCGAGTGGCCTTGTATTCGGGGTATTCGCGGGTGCGAAACGAGTAGCGAGAGACGTCAAAGGCGACCGCGAGGTGGGTCGGTTGTTCCTTTTTCAGCAGGCTCAGCAGCATGGAGAGAAACCCGTGGATGGCGTTGGTGTGCTGACCTTCGGGAGTGACGAAGCTTTCTAGGGGCAGGGCGTAGAAGGCCCGGAAGGCGAGCGAGTGGCCGTCGATGACCATCAGAGTAGGCTTGTCAGCGGAATCCATTAGCCCAGCCTAGCCGGCCCATTCACCGCCACCGGAGGTCTCCCGATGACTGAATTTCCCCCCGATCTCGACCCGGCCCTCATCGAGAGACTGGTCACCACCCAGGGCGGGGAGTTGGCCAAAAAGATGGGCATTGTGTTGACCAAGCTCGGCGCGGAGGAATCGATGGCCACCATGCCCGTGGAGGGCAATCGTCAAATCATTGGCTTGCTCCACGGCGGCGCTCACGTCGTGCTGGGCGAATCGCTGGGTTCGCTCTCGGCCGCGGTCCACGCCGGCCCCGGGCGCATCGCCGTCGGCATTGAAATCAACGCCAGCCACTCCAAATCCGTGACAACGGGCCTGGTTCACGGCCACTGCCGGGCAGTGAGTTTGGGCCGTAGCCTCGCCACCCACGAGATCGTCATGACCGACGACGAGGGCCGAAGGCTCTCCACGGTTCGAATGACCAACTTTTTGAAAGATCTGCCCCGCGACTAGCCCCCTGGGCTCGCGTAGCCCCTGGTTCGGTCCGGCCCTTCCAGGCCCGGTGTTAGCCCCCTTGGGGGTGTTCTGCTTGGCTGGCGAGTTGGTCCACCACCGTTTGGGCGACCTCCCGCATGGTCAAGCGACGATCCATCGAGGCTTTTTGAATCCAACGGAAAGCCTCGGGCTCCGTGAGCCCCATCGTGTCGTTCAAGATTCCTTTGGCCCGGTCGAGCAATTTTCTCGTTTCTAGACGATCGGCGAGGTCGAGAACCTCATCCTCTAGAGCCTGCAGCTGCGCGGAGCGACTGAGCGCAATTTCGATGGCCGGAATGAGGTCATTGGGCCCAAAAGGCTTGACCACGTAGGCCAGGGCGCCGGCTTCTGTCGCGCGCTCCACCAGTTCTCGTTGACTAAACGCGGTGAGCAACACGACGGGGGCAATTTTTTCGGCGGTGAGAATCTCCGCCGCACTAATTCCATCGAGCAGGGGCATTTTGACGTCCATCACGACCAGGTCGGGACGCAGCTCGCGCGCCAGTTCGACGGCTTTTTCGCCGTCTGCGGCTTCGCCGACGACCCTGAAGCCGTTGTCGGTGAGTGTTTCGACGATGTCGATGCGGATGAGTGATTCATCTTCGGCCACGACGACGGTGCGCTCTGAGGTGGGTGCTGGGGCCTGGTCGCTCATATTTCCAGCCTACGGTATCGTCTTTGGCACAGCGTGAGCGCTGGAGCCGGATTGGCGGAATGGCAGACGCGGAGCACTCAAAATGCTTTGTCCGAAAGGGCGTGTGGGTTCAAATCCCACATCCGGCACCACATAATTTACTCAGATTTAGTTAATGTACGGGTATCCCCCACACCGCCTCCCAGCGAGCAGGCCCACTGCCTACAGTGCTCATCAGGGAATCCACCAGAGGAAACCCCTCACTATTCTCCGACGCTCACGGGGACTGACACGAGGAGGCATTCAATGTCGACAGACTTGTCGCTCTGGTCCCGCAGGACACCCCCTCCGGGGAGCACCACATCCCTTCCACGCTTGTCGGTGCACGCTCAAAGCCTTCGGAGGGGGTGGCCCACCCCGTGACAGACACGCTTCGCGTCATGCAGCTCATCGACCAACTGGGCACCAGTCGCAACCTCGATGAAGTCTGCGCGCTGTTGACCTCCAGTCCTGCTCTGGGACAGAAGATTGACGGCGCGTCGCTCCTCCTGCTCGAGGACAACACGCTGAACGAGGGCGGGCGAGCCCGCATGCCGGGCTCCCCCGCAGACTTCTCCAAGCTCAGGCTGTCGTTTCCCACCCCACTGGCGCTCGCCCTGGCCAGCCCGCAGGCGACCAGTTATGCCCTGAACTCCACCGGCACACTTCACCCCGATATTTCCTCCCCACTGGAGACCTCGGGCTTCGCGAGCGTGTGGATGCTGCCGCTCACTTCCCGCCTGGAGCCCTTCGCGCTGCTGATGGCGTTTTCGCGCCAGGCCGCTGAGAAGCCCGTGATTGCGCCGAGTCACGAAAAACTCCTCGCCTCCAGCGTGAAGCTCGCCATCAGGCACACCAAATGGCGTGTTGACCGGCAGAGCGATCACCCCCGCCTCGCCGGCTAGCATCGCCTCGCAGGCTCACAGCGACTCGCGGGCTAGCAGCGCCTCGCAGGCTCACATCACCTCGGGCACTGCAGGACGGTGAGCGGCCTACTTGTCCTGCCAGGCGGGTGCGGCACCGCCCCTGGCGTGACCGACGACGTGGACGCGCAGGTCGTTGGTGCTCCCCGGGCTTCCGGGAGGCGAACCGGAAATGACCACCACTGTGTCCCCCGCCTCGGCCCAGCCTTCGCCGAGTAGTACCTCATCGACCTGTCGATACATTTCATCGGTGTGGGTCACCCGATCGACCTTATGGCTCTGAATTCCCCAGTTCAGGGAGAGTCGACGGCGGATCGATTCACGCGGGGTAAACGCCAGCATGGGGATGAGGGAGCGAAGCCTCGACATTCGACGAGCCGAATCCCCCGATTCGGTGAAGATGCACAAAAACTTGGCTTCGACAAAGTCCGCCACCTCGACGGCAGCCAGCGTAATGGCGCCGCCCTGGGTACGCGGCTTCGTGCCCAGGGGAGGAATGCGCTCGACACCGTGCTCCTCCGTGGAGGCCAAAATTCTCGCCATCACCTCGACGGTCTCGATCGGGTACTGCCCCACACTGGTTTCGCCGCTCAACATCACGGCATCAGCGCCATCGAGCACCGCGTTGGCCACATCGGAGGTCTCGGCGCGGGTGGGAACGGGGCTAGAAATCATGCTCTCGAGCATTTGGGTCGCCACGATGACGGGTTTGGCCATCCGGCGGGCGATTTCCACGGCGCGTTTTTGCACGATCGGCACCGTCTCCGGGGGGAGTTCGACGCCCAGGTCCCCTCTGGCGACCATAATTCCGTCGAAGGCGTCGACAATGTCCTCCAGAGCGTCGACGGCCTGGGGCTTTTCAATTTTCGCGATCACCGGCACGGTGGCGTCTTCTTCGGCCATGATCTCGCGCACCCGATCGACGTCACTGGCGTTTCGCACAAAACTCAGCGCCACATAGTCGATGCCTTGGCGAAGCCCCCAGCGTAAATCTGCTTCGTCCTTTTCTGACAGCGCCGGCACGGAGACCGCAACGCCGGGAAGGTTGATGCCCTTGTTGTTGGAGACCATTCCACCGACCATGACCTTAGTCACGACGGTCGTCGCCGTCTTCTCGACCACTTCGAGGCGCACTTTGCCGTCATCCACCAGGAGCGTGTCACCGGGGGCCACATCGTGGGGAAGTTCTTTAAAGGTGGTTGCCACCAGCTCTTTCGTTCCCGGAGTGTCTTCGGTGGTGATGGTGAAGGTTTCGCCGGCGCTCAGTAGGTGAGGTCCGTCCGCAAAAGTCTCCAAACGAATCTTGGGGCCCTGTAGGTCCACCAAAACCCCCACGGGTTGGTCTTCATCGGCAGCGGCCCGCATGAGGTTGGCGTAGACCTCTTCGTGGACCGCGTGGCTGCCGTGACTGAGGTTAAACCTCGCCACATTGACACCCGCCCGGATCAGCGCCCGCAGTTGCTCGTAGCTGTTGCTTGCGGGCCCGAGGGTGGCGACAATTTTGGCACGGCGCATGAACATCTCCCGATGCGAAGTAGAAGAACGAGTAGGTCCCAGCCTACGGTGGTTTTGACCCGCGCTAGACAGCCAGTGCCCGGTCAGTGGCCCGGACTGGCGCCGGTAGGCTCGTCTGCCCCTCCAGGAACCGATCGACCTCGGAAGCCACCGCGCGGCCCTCTGCGATGGCCCAGACAATCAGCGACGCACCCCGGCCGGCATCTCCGGCCACAAACACTCCGGGGACCGAGGTGTCGTAGTCACGACCACGGGCAATATTGCCGCGTTCGTCCACGTCGATCCCGCACTGTTCGTGCATGAGCTGGTAGTCCGGACCTTTGTAACCCAGCGCGAGCAACACCAGATCGGCAGGAATTTCGCGCTCGGAGCCAGGTTTCGGGAACCTGCCCCCGTCGCGGTATTCCGTCTCGGCGACTTTCAGAGCGCGCACTTCGCCGGCGTCGTTGGTCATGAATTCGACCGTGGAGGCCAAATACATCCGCTCGCCGCCCTCTTCGTGGGCGGACTGGACTTCAAAGAGAGTCGGATCCATCGGCCACGGCTGGCTTTCCGGACGCTCAGTGGGCGGTTGCTGACCGATGGCCAGCATGCTGACGCTCTCCGCCCGCTGCCGGTGCGCAGTCCCCAGGCAGTCTGCGCCGGTGTCGCCGCCGCCCAGAATGACGACGTGCTTTCCCGCTGCGTCGATCGGCTGTGCGACCGCGTCACCGGCGACCCAACGATTGGAGGGTACGAGGTAGTCCATGGCGTAGTGGATACCCAGGGCGTCGCGACCGGGGATGGACAGATCCCTGGGAACCGGAGCGCCCGTGGCGACCACGACGGCGTCGTAGCGCTCGATCAGGTCATCCCAGGTGATGTCGACACCAATGGTGACACCGGCTCGAAACCGGGTGCCCTCCGCTTGCATCTGCGCGAGGCGCTGATCCACGTGGTGCTTCTCCATCTTGAAATCGGGTATGCCATAGCGCAGCAAACCCCCGATTCGATCGTCACGCTCGTAGACGGCCACGGTGTGCCCGACGCGGGTGAGCTGTTGCGCGGCGGCGAGACCCGCGGGACCACTACCCACGACCGCCACGGTCTTACCGGTGAGGCGCTCCGGGGGCAATGGTTTCACCCATCCATTCGCCCAGGCGGTGTCGATGATGGACACTTCCACCTGTTTGATGGTCACCGGTGGCTGATTGATCCCCAACACGCAGGATGATTCGCACGGCGCCGGGCACAACCGTCCCGTGAACTCGGGGAAGTTGTTGGTCTCGTGAAGGCGTTCAATGGCGCCCAAGCCGTCGTCGCGGCGGACCAGGTCGTTCCATTCCGGAATGAGGTTTCCCAGCGGGCAACCCTGATGGCAAAACGGCACACCGCAGTCCATGCAGCGCGACGCCTGACGCTTGAGAACTTCAGGGTCTTGCGCGCCGTAGACCTCTTTCCAGTCGCTAATGCGGACCGGGACGGGACGCCGCGGGGGCAACTCACGGTCTGTGTACTTCAGAAACCCTCTTGGATCACCCACCAGTCACCTCCAAAATTCTTCCCCAGACTTCATCCCCGTCTGGATCGAGACCCTCGGCAGCAGCTTTTTGCCGCGTCTCGATCACCATTCGGTAGTCGCGCGGGGTAATCATCACAAACTCGTCGAGGCCCTCGGTGCCCTGCTCCAGAATCCGCGCCGCGACCGGCGATCCGGTCTCTTCGTGATGTCTGGTCAACAGGTCGCGCAGGATCTCTCGCTCACTCGAGCCCAAAGGACCCAGTTCAATTTCCCCGCTGCGCAGGGCTTCGGCGTTGACCCTCTCGGAGCGAAGCTTCCACACAAAAGCCATACCGCCCGACATTCCGGCCCCCAGGTTTCGACCCGTTTCGCCCAGGATCACGGCGAGACCACCGGTCATGTACTCCAGGGCGTGATCGCCGACCCCTTCGACGACCGCCGTCGCTCCGGAGTTTCGCACCAGGAAGCGCTCCCCCACCACACCACTGATGAACATGGTGCCCGAGGTGGCGCCGTACCCGATCACGTTTCCCGCGATCACGTTGCGTTCGGGGGCAAAGACACTCCCGCTGGCGGGTCGAATCGTAATGGCGCCTCCAGAGAGACCCTTACCGACGTAGTCGTTGGCGTCACCCCAGAGTCGAAGCGCGATTCCGCCGGGCATGAACGCACCCAACGATTGGCCCGCGGCACCACGCAGCGTGACGTCGATTGTTCCCGACGGAAGCCCGTGTTCGCCGTGAGCCACGGTCACGGCGTTACCGAGCATCGTGCCGACTGCTCGCTCGGTGTTTCGAATCTCCGATTCGATGGTCACCGGTTCACCGCGCATCAACGCCGGTTCTGCCTGGCGGATGAGCTCCTGGTCAAAGTGGAGCTCAATTTCGTGATCTTGACCCTCTTCGTGGTGGATGGCCACACCGGGGCGAAGCGCCTCGGTAGAGAGAATGGGCTCCAAGTCAAGACCATCGGTCTTCCAGTGCGATACCGCGCGGTCAACATCCAAGAGGTGGGCCTGGCCGATGGCTTCATCGAGGCTTCTAAAGCCCAGCGCCGCCAGGTACTCCCGCACCTCTTCAGCGATGTATTCGAAGAAGGTCTCGACAAATTCCGGCGTGCCCGAGAAACGCTTGCGCAGCTCGGGGTTTTGGCTGGCCACGCCGACCGGGCAGGTGTCCAAGTGACACACCCGCATCAGGATGCACCCGGAGACCACCATCGGCGCGGTCGCAAAACCGTAGCCTTCGGCGCCAAGCAGCGCGGCGATGATGACGTCTCGACCGGTCTTCATTTGGCCGTCAACGGCTAGCTTCACCCGTCCGCGCAGGTTGTTCGTCATCAGTGTCTGCTGGGCTTCGGCCAGACCGATTTCCCAGGGCGTTCCCGCGTGTTTCAGCGAGTTCAGCGGGCTCGCACCGGTGCCTCCGTCGTGACCGGAGACCAAAATAACGTCGGCTTTTGCTTTTGCCACACCAGTGGCTACCGCGCCAATTCCCGATTGGCTCACCAGTTTCACGTGCACGTTGGCCAACGGGTTCGAGCGCTTCAGGTCGTAAATAAGCTGCTTCAAATCCTCGATGGAGTAAATATCGTGGTGCGGTGGCGGCGAAATCAGGCCCACACCGGGGGTGCCGTGGCGGAGTTTGGCAATCCACGGATACACCTTGTTGGCCGGCAACTGACCGCCCTCACCGGGCTTGGCCCCCTGGGCCATCTTGATCTGCAAATCGGTGGCGTGGGTCAGGTACAAACTGGTCACCCCAAAGCGCCCCGAGGCAATCTGTTTAATCCGACTCGAGCGTTCTGCATCGAGTAACCGCTCGGGCGACTCACCGCCTTCACCGGTGTTACTCAATCCCCCCATCCGGTTCATGGCGACCGCGAGGGTTTCGTGCATTTCCGGGCTCACCGCACCCATCGACATCGCTCCAGAGTTGAACCGGGTGAGAATCGATTCGATCGGTTCGACCTCCTCGATCGGAATCGGCTTTCGCTCTGCCGTGCGCAGTGAAAACAGACCGCGGAGAGTCATGAGCTCTTCGGACTGGTCATCGATGCCTTTGGTGTACTCCCGAAAGAGGTCGAAGCGCTTTTGCCGGGTGGCGTGCTGGAGCAAAAACACGCTCTGCGGGTTAAACAGGTGGGGTGGCCCCTCGCGGCGCCACTGATACTCCCCGCCGACCGGTAGGCGCTGGTGGGGGTTTGCCAGTCCCGACTGCGGGTAGGCAATCGCGTGGCGCTGCTGGTTTTCCGCCTCGATGATGTCCAGGCCGACCCCGCCCAGGATGCTCGTCGTTCCCGTGAAGTACTGGTCAATAAGCTCCTGGGATAGCCCGACTGCTTCAAACGCCTGCGCGCCCGCGTAGGAGGCGACGGTGGAGATTCCCATCTTGCTCATGATTTTGAGCACGCCTTTGCCGAGCGCAGTAATCACGTTTCGCACTGCGCGTTCGGGCTCGACCCCTTCGATGTCGCCGGTGCGCGCCAAATGTTCGACGGTCTCCATCGCCAAATAGGGGTTCAGAGCGGAGGCACCAAAACCGATCAGGGTCGCCGCGTGGTGGACCTCACGCACATCTCCCGCTTCGACCACGAGGCCCACCCGCATCCGCTTGTGCCCGCGAATGAGGTGGTGGTGGACCGTGGAGAGCAACAGTAACGAGGGGATGGGGGCGAGGTCTTGGGTGGAATGGCGATCGCTCAGCACCACAAATCGCACCCCGCGATCGACCGCCTCATCGGCTTCCTGGCAAATCTCGTCGAGGCGCTCACGAAGACCCTCGACACCCTGATTGACCGGGTACAGCCCCTCGACCGTATATGTACTGGACTCGCCGTTCGCGTCTCGGAGGTGCCCGATTTTCGCCAACTCGTCGTTGTCGATGACCGGAAATTCCAGCACAACCTGGTGGGTGTGGTCGATGCCGGCATCCATCAGGTTTGCTTCTGGCCCGAGCGAGGTGGTCATCGAGGTGACGACCTGCTCACGGATGGAATCCAGCGGCGGGTTGGTCACCTGGGCGAACTGTTGGGCGAAGTAGTCAAAGAGCAACCGGGGCCGCTCAGATATGGCGGCGATTGGAGTATCCGAGCCCATCGCGCCCAACGGCTCCTGACCGTTCGCCCCCATGGGGGCGAGCAGAACCTTAATTTCCTCTTCGGTGTACCCAAAGGTGCGTTGCCGGTGCACGATCGACGTCGGGGTCGCGATGATGTGTTCGCGCTCGGGCAGCGATTCGAGCTCGATGCGCCCCTGGCTCACCCATTGGCCCCAGGGCGCCTGGTGGGCAAGCTCCGCTTTTAACTCGTCGTCTTCGATGATTCGACCCTCGTGGGTGTCGGCGAGCAGCATCGAACCGGGACGAAGCCGTCCTTTGCGCACCACCGTCGCCGGGTCGACGTCCAACACGCCGATTTCACTACCCAAAATCACGAGACCATCGCTGGTGATCACGTAACGGCCGGGGCGTAGGCCATTGCGATCCAGTGTCGCCCCGACGAGCGAACCGTCGGTGAACACCAGCGCAGCGGGACCATCCCAGGGCTCCATCAGCATGGAGTGGAACTCGTAAAAATCGCGCACCGCGGGGTCCATGTCGGCCTGGTTTTCCCACGCCTCCGGAACGAGCATCATGATCGCGTGCGGAAGCGAGCGGCCGCCCAACTCCAGCAGTTCCACCACCTCGTCGAGCGACGCGGAGTCACTCGCACCCTCGGTGACAATCGGATAGAGCTCATCGAGTGAACCGAGCAGGTCGGAGTGCAACTGCGACTGCCGCGCGTGCATCCAGTTGCGGTTTGCCCGAATGGTGTTGATTTCACCGTTGTGAGCAATGCGCCGGAATGGCTGGGCCAGCGGCCAGGACGGAAAGGTGTTGGTGGAATACCGCGAGTGCACAAGAGCCAGGGTGGACTGGAAGCGCTCGTCGGACAGGTCCGGGTAAAACGGCTCGAGCTGCAGCGTGGTCACCATGCCCTTGTAGACCATGGTTCTTGCAGACAGTGAGGGGAAATAGAGACCCAGTTCCCGCTCGACCCTCTTTCGCAGCCGGAAGGTCAACCGGTCGAGCCCGATGCCCGACCGAGGGTCTTCCGGAAGTGAGGAGACAAATAACTGCTCGAACCCGGGCATTGCCGCCCGCGCGAGGTCACCGACCTCTTCCGGGCGTACCGGGACTTCGCGCCAGCCCAAGACGACGAGCTTTTCCTCGGTCGCGATCGCTTCAATCGCCGCTTTTTCCTCCAAGCGCACTGAGGGGTCGGTGGCCAAAAAGCCGATACCGACCGCGTAAGCGCCCTTGTCCGGTAGGTCGAAGTCGACGACTTCGCGGAAAAAGAGGTCGGGAATTTGGGTGATGATGCCGGCACCGTCACCGGTTCCCGCGTCGGAGCCCACCGCCCCGCGGTGTTCCAGGTTGCGCAGCGCGCGCAGGGCCTTATCGACGATGTCGTGGCCTGGCCATCCGCGCAGGGTGGCGACCATGGCCAACCCACAGGCGTCCTTTTCAAAGCTGGGGTTGTAGAGCCCCGAGGCTTCGGGGACTGTGTTGTTGCGCTGGTAGGGGCCGAGAAATGTCATTGTCACCGTCCTTACGACGAATCGTCACCGTTCGGGGACACCGTTGGCCCATGAATACCAAGTGTCCTCGAGGCTACACCTCGACACCTGGTGAATTACTTGTCGGTTGGAGCGGGCTCGCCACTTGTGGTGGTTACAGATGCCGCTTCGCTTTCGGGCTCAGAATCCTCGCCGAGCCGGTAGCGGTCTTCAGAGTCTACCCCATCCTCTGGCTGCCATTCTTTTCCGGGGCGATAGACGCTGGGTTCGAGGCCCGGATGAGACTTGCTTTGGACGATGATTATCGCCAGTCCGAGGACGATGGCGGCCAGTGCCGCCCACTGGTTTGAGCGCAAACCAAAAATGACTTCGGCGACATCCAGGCGCAAGAACTCTAAGGAAAAGCGGCCGATGCCGTACCAGATCAGGTAGAGCGCGAAGGCTTTACCCCACTGCAAATTAAATCGCCGGGTGGCGGCGATAATCACCAGCGCACCCAACACATTCCACAGCCCCTCGTAGGCAAATGTGGGGTGGAAGAGGGTATCGGCGGGCAATCCCACCGGGATCGCGGGGTTTCCGGGGTCAATTTCTAGACCCCAGGGCAAACCTGTCGGCGCTCCAAAGAGTTCCTGGTTGAAATAGTTTCCGAAGCGACCCGTCGCTTGGGCGATCAGTATGCCCGGTGCGAGGGCGTCGGCAAAGGCCCAGAACCGAATGCCCGACAGGCGCGCACCAATCCAGGCGCCCACTGCCCCACCGAGGAGGGCACCGAATATCGCCAAGCCGCCCTCCCAGACGTAGAGCACCCGCCACAGGTCTGCTCCGGGGAAAAAGTAATCCGCGGGGTGGGTAATGACGTGAAAGAGCCGCCCGCCCAAAATTCCCAGCGGAACCGCGTAGAGCGCGATGTCGACCACGACCCAGGGCTCCGCTCCCCGGCTAGTGAGGCGGTGGTTCACAATCAGCACCGCCGCAACGATGCCCAACAGGATAAAAAGCGCGTAGGCGTTCACACTGAGGTTCAGGCCAAACCACTCAAGCCCCAGGTCTCGAAGCCACTGGCCAATGTTGAACGAGCGCCATTCGGCAGGAGGACTGGGCAGGGAACTCGGCAGCATGAACTCTTCTTCCGTGGTGCGTGGGTGAGCTCCCAGGCTACCTGGCCTGGAGCCCACTGTGTTTGGTTAACCCGGCTGCCACGGCCCTCAACTGCCCCAGGCCACCCTCGTCGAGGGCGCGCACGAGGGCGGAGCCCACGATGGCGCCATCGGCGTAGGCCAAGACTTCGTCGACGTGTTCCCCGGTCGAAATGCCCAAACCCACACACACCGAGTCGGCGTGTTGTTCGCGCAGTCTGGACACGACCGTGTGAGCTGCCTGGTCGACACCGGCCCGGGTTCCCGTGATCCCCATCGTGGAGACCGCGTAGACAAACCCTCTCGATTCTTCGACCGCGCGAGCGAGGCGTTCGTCGCTGGACGACGGTGCGGCTAAAAACACTCTCTCTGCACCCAAACGCTCCGAAATGTCCAACCATTCGTCCGCCTCATCGGGGATGAGGTCCGGGGTAATCAGCCCTTTCGCGCCGGCGGCCAACAGGTCAGTCGTGAACTTCTCGACCCCGTATTGCACGACAGGATTCCAGTAGGTCATCACCAACACCGGAATGTCGACCCTGCGGGTGATTTCTGAGATCGCCGGGAAAAGATCCCGCAGTTTAAAGCCGCCCTCCAACGCCCGCTGGGTCGAGCGCGAAATGAGCGGACCATCCATCACGGGGTCTGAATACGGGACACCCAGTTCGAGGACGTCGAAGCCTTCTTCGGCGAGAGCGACCGCCGCCTCCACGCTCGTGGCGAGGTCCGGAAAGCCCATCGGCAGGTAACCGATGACGACCCCGCGACCACTTTTCTTTGCGGTGGCAATCGTTTCGGAGACGCTCGGGCTTGGCACTTATGCTCCTTCGCCGATGAGCTTGAAGTAGCGCGCCGCCGTTTCCATATCTTTGTCACCGCGACCGCTCAGGTTCACCAGGATGTTGGCGTCGGGTCCCAATTCTTTGCCCAGTTTTTCTGTACCGGCGAGACCGTGGGCGGTCTCGATTGCGGGAATGATTCCTTCGCTGTGCGAGAGTCTGCGCAGGGCCTGCATCGCGTCGTCGTCGCTCACCGCGCCGTATTCACTGCGGCCGATCGACTGTAACCAGGCGTGCTCGGGGCCGACACCGGGATAGTCCAAGCCGGCAGAAATCGAGTGGGACTCCACCGTTTGGCCGTCTTCGTCTTGGAGGACAAGGCTTCGGGCGCCGTGGAGAACACCGGCACGGCCCTTACCGAGCGTCGCCGCGTGGTGCGGCGTTTCTACTCCGTCGCCGCCTGCTTCATACCCGACCAGGCGCACCGACTCATCGTCGAGAAACGCGTGGAAAATTCCCATCGCGTTACTCCCGCCGCCGATACAGGCGGTGACCGCATCGGGCAGGCGCCCGGTGAGATCCAGCATTTGCTGGCGGGCTTCGTACCCAATGACCGAGTGGAAATCGCGCACGATCAGCGGGAAGGGGTGCGGGCCCGCGACGGTACCCAGAAGATAGTGGGAGTGCTCCACATTGGCCACCCAGTCGCGCATCGCTTCATTGATGGCGTCTTTCAGCGTCCGGGAGCCGGTTGTGACGGGGTGGACTTCCGCACCCAAGAGGCGCATCCGGGCGACGTTTAGCGCCTGTCTTTCGGTATCCACCTCGCCCATGTAGACCAGGCACTCCATCCCCATTAGTGCCGCCGCGGTGGCCGTGGCCACACCGTGCTGACCCGCTCCGGTTTCCGCAATGAGGCGGGTTTTTCCAATCCGTTTGGCCAACAGCGCCTGGCCCAGCACGTTGTTGATTTTGTGACTGCCGGTATGGTTCAGGTCCTCGCGCTTGAGGAAAATTCGCGCTCCGCCGCAATATTCCGAATAGCGCGTCGCCTCGGTGATGATCGATGGACGGCCGGTGTAGTCGCGATGCAAGCGATCCAACTCTGCCTGAAAGGTGGGGTCAGCTTTGGCATCGCGGTACGCCGCCTCGAGTTCATCGAGCGCGCCGATGAGCGATTCGGGGACGAAACGTCCGCCAAATGTGCCGTAGTACGGTCCGGATTCTTCGCGAAGAGTTGTCATGATTGACAGTACTCTCTCACGGTTGCCTGGGGGTTGTCTCCTGTGACGAGGGCTTCACCCACAAGAACGAAATCTGCGCCCTGCTGGCGATAGGCGGCGACATCCGCGGGAGTATTCACGGCGGACTCTGCCACGGCCGCCACACCCTCGGGAATGAGGCTGCGCAGAGAGGAAAAAAGGTCCCGGTTGAGCTCAAACGTGGCGAGATCGCGGGCGTTGACACCAATAATGGTCGCACCCAGGTCCACCGCCCGTTGCACCTCCTCCGCGCTGTGGGCTTCGACCAGGGCGTCCATCCCCCACGCCTGCGCCTCGTCGATGAGAAGCCGGGCAACGTGATCATCCACTGCCGCCATGATCACCAACACCATGCTCGCCCCGTGCGCGCGGGCCTCGACCACCTGATAGCGACTGGTGAGAAAATCTTTGCGCAGCACCGGGATATCCACCGCCGTCGATACCCTCTCGAGGTCATCGAGCGAGCCGTTGAACTGGCGCGACTCGGTGAGCACGCTGATTGCGCTGGCGCCGCCCGCCTCATACTCCCGCGCCAGCCACACCGGGTCGGCAATTTCGGCCAACGGGCCCTTCGAGGGGCTGGCGCGTTTAATCTCGGCGATAATTCCCACCCGGTCCGCCTGGGGAACGAGGCGGGCTGAGGCGGCCACCGGCGGCACCTGGCCCGCACGGGCCACCAACTGTTCGAGCGAAACACTGGCTTCGCGGTGACGAGCGTCTTCGGTGGCGCCCGCGACGAGTTCGGCCAACACCTAGTGGGTGTCCTTGGGCTGCCATTTAGGCCCGCGCACGCCGTAGCCCATCGCGGCGAGAAGCGGCCCTAACAACAAACCGCCGACGAATACCGCCATCGACACCCAAAACGGGGTCCAGACGCCGAGGAAGAAAAACACGGTCGCCGCGGCAAGGCCGGCAATCGAGACCGACACGGCAATCCACGCCGCGGGAGAGTGGCCGTGTCCGGGGTCATTCTCGGGGGTCATGTGCGCTCCTCTGTGCTGGCGGGTCAACCCCATCTTACCGCGAGGTCGGGTCGTTTCCGTCGCTCAGTGACTCCCACGGATCGAGTTCTTCCGCGTGGTCGGCTCGCTCATACTTTGAGCGTCGCTGACGCCGGGAACCGGGGGCTACTATCCCCCACACGCCAGACGCGATGAGGGCGAAAAGGACCAGGCCCCAGAGGGAAATCCATCCGGGCGACCAGGTCACCGTCGCCTCGGCTGCCGTCAGTGCACCGATCACACCGCTTGCACCCGAAGCGACCGACTCGACCACCGAATCGGTCGCCAGAAGGGCTCTCACCATTAAGACCGCGGCGGTGACGGCCAGGGCGACGTGCAGTGCGCTGATCACGCGGGTGGCCGTGCGGCGGGTCAACAGCGTGGCACCCCAGGCGGCAACCGCCGCGAGGGTCGCGCTAAAAGACGCCGGAGCGACTTCCGTCACACCCGCCTGACCCACCGCGCCGGTGGGGAGCTCGACCACAACCCACGGGGCGCCCAGACCCACCAGGCCGAGAATAAGCGCGACGACCATGGGATAGTGCCGACTCCCTCGCCGGGGGCTATCGCAGTCGCTCATCGGCCAGGTGCACGCGGTTCGTCGGGCTGCAGCGCGTTGGCGGCGGCCACCGCGCGAAGCGGAGCTGCGGCCTTGTGCTGGGTTTCCTGGTATTCGCTTTCGGGGTCCGAGTCGGCCACAATTCCCGCTCCGGCCTGCACGGTCGCAACCCCCTCACGCATCCACACCGTTCGAATGGCAATCGCTACATCGGTGTCACCGCGGTGGGCGAAATAGCCCACCACTCCCCCGTAGACGCCGCGGCGATCTGGCTCTAACTCGTCGATGATTTCCAAGGCTCGGGGTTTTGGTGCACCGCTGAGAGTCCCGGCCGGGAAGGTGGCGCGCAGGACGTCCAGGTTGCTCGCGTCAGGGCGCTTATCGCCCTCGACGGAGCTCACCAAGTGCATGATGTGGCTAAAGCGCTCCACCTGCATAAATTCGGTCACCTCGACGCTGCCAAAGACGCAGACGCGCGAGAGGTCATTTCTGGCCAGATCGACCAGCATGAGGTGTTCCGCCTGCTCTTTTTGGTCGGCCGCTAACTCTTCGGCAATGTGCGCGTCACGCTCCGGCGTGTCGCCGCGCGGCCGCGACCCCGCAATCGGGTGGGAATACACCCGATTGTTCTTCACACTCACGAGCGCTTCGGGTGAGGAGCCCACCACGTGGAAGGGAACCCCGTCCACACCCCGTGATTCCAGGAGATACATATACGGGCTCGGGTTCATCGCGCGCAGTACCCGGTAGACCTCGAGCGGACTCGCGGTGACCTCCGAGTCAAAGCGCTGCCCCACCACCACCTGAAAGATATCGCCGTCGACGATGTACTGCTTTGCCCGAGCCACCATGTCGTGAAACTGCTCCCGGGTCATATTCGCCACACCATCGGGGGTGTTTTCTTCGTGTCGGGTCGAGAGCGTCGAAGAGGTCGGCGCTCGAAGTGCCTCGTGCATCGCCTCGAGACGACTGACCGCTTCGGCGTAGTCTTCGGCGGTCACGCTGTCGTGGCTGTAAACCAGGGCGAGCAGGATCACATCCGACGAATGGTGGTCGAAGACCACGAGATCTTTGGTGAGTGCCATCGCCACTCGCGGAACCGGGTGAACACTCTTCGGGGGCTGTGGCAACTGTTCGAGCTCGCGCACCGCGTCCCAGCCGATGTAACCGACCAGTCCACCGGAAAAGGGCGGAATGGTGGGCAGGGCGTCACTCGCCCAGCGAAGGTCGAGAGCCTCCAAGGCGTCGAGAGCCTTCTCCGGGAGTGGGCCACCAAACGCCTCACTCTCGGACATGCCCAAAGAATCCCACTGCGCGACGCCGTCCGACTCGGTCAGCACACCGTGACTCGCCGCGCCAATGAAGGAATACCGCGACCATTTTCCGGCCTGATCGGCCGATTCCAGCAGAAAAGATCCGGGACCACCGGCGAGTTTTCGATACAGCCCCATCGGAGTTTCACTATCCGCGAAGAGTGTGCGCATCACGGCGGCGACGGGGGCGTGGCGGCCCGCCTCCAGAAACTCGTCGAGGCTGGTATCACCCGGCTGACTCGCGGGGTGCTGATTCGCGTTCACGACCGGGCCTCAAAACAGCTTGACGCGCCGGTGTGACAGGCGGGTCCGGTTTGGTCCACTCGGAGCAACAGCGTGTCACCGTCGCAGTCGACGGCGAGAGATTGCGCCCACTGGACGTTCCCGCTGGTGTCTCCCTTTCGCCAATACTCTCGGCGGGAGCGAGAAAAGTACGTCACTCGACCCTCTTCAAGGGTGCGACGGATGGCTTCCGCGTCCATCCAGGCGAGCATTAAGACCTCCAGGCTCTCGTCATCTTGGACCACGACGGGGACCAACCCGTCCTGGTTAAAGACCACATCGGCTGGAATAGAACCGCTCACCCGCACGTCGACACTCACCTGACACTCACCCCCTGCAGAGCCAATTCTTCCTTAACCTGACCGACGGTCAACGCGCCCGTGTGAAAAACCGATGCAGCCAGGACCGCATCGGCCCCCGCCTCAATCGCGGGAGCAAAGTGCGACAGCGCTCCCGCTCCCCCAGAGGCCACCAGTGGCACGGACACTGTGGGACGTAACAGGGAGATCAGCTCCACATCGAAACCCTCTTTGGTGCCATCGGCGTCGATGGAGTTCACCAGCAGCTCCCCCGCACCGCGCTCCACGCTCTCGGTCGCCCACGCCAGGGCGTCGATCGTCGTCGTGGTGCGACCGCCGTGGGTGGTGACCACGAAACCAGAGGGAGTGCCCTCGTGTCGTTTCACATCCAGTGAGACGACACACACCTGGGCGCCAAAACGCTGGGCGATGTCATCGATGAGATCGGGGCGGCTGATCGCCGCGGAATTCACACTGATTTTGTCGGCCCCGTGGGCGAGCAACCTGGCCACATCGTCCGCACTTCGCACGCCACCTCCGACGGTGAGGGGGATAAACAGTGTTTCCGCTGTTCGGCGAACCACGTCGAGTGTGGTCTCGCGACCGTCGACGCTCGCGGTGACATCCAAGAAGGTGATTTCGTCCGCACCCTGTGCTCCGTAACGGGTGGCAAGCTCAACCGGGTCACCCTGATCGACAAGGTCGAGAAATTTCACACCTTTGACCACGCGACCGGAGTCGACATCGAGGCAGGGAATGACGCGAGTGGCCAGAGACACTAGATCCGCGCTGCGTGAATTGAGGACACCAGGATGGCTCGGGCACCCAGCGCATAGAGCCGATCCATCACTTCGTGCTGGTCTCCGCGGCGGACCATCGCCCGCACGGCGACCCACTGTGGATCCTGCAGCGGAGACACGGTGGGTGATTCGAGGCCCGGCGAGATTGCGGTCGCTTCCTCCAACAGCTCCACCGGCAGGTCGTAATCCATCAGGACGAACTGCCGGGCAACCAACACCCCTTGGAGGCGCTGCTGCAGCGTGTCGAGCCCGGGCGGGTTGACCGCGCCAGCGATCAAGACCGCTTCGGACTCTAAAATCACCGGGCCGAAAATCTCGAGACCCTGGGCGGCAAGAGTCCTACCCGTGGACACCACGTCGGCTACAGCCTCGGCCACCCCGAGGCGGACCGCCGATTCGACGGCGCCGTCCAGACGGACAATCTCCGCGTGGACGCCGTGGTCTGTGAGAAAGCGATCGACCAAATGGGGGTAACTGGTCGCCACACGTCGACCCTCGAGTGCCGAAAGCTCGTCCATTCCCGGCGGACCGGCAAAACGAAACGTGGAAAACCCAAAATCTAGGGGTTGGATTTCCCTCGCAGGGGTCTCCGAGTCGCGCAGTAAGTCCCGCCCGGTGATACCAATATCGAGCGCGCCGCTCGCCACGTACGTGGCGATGTCGCGCGGGCGCAAATAGTAAAACTCCACGCCATTTCGTTCATCCGGCACGCTCAGCGCCCGAGTGTCTACCCGACCGCTGTATCCGGCCTCGGTGAGCATCTCGTGCGCCGCCTCGGACAGGGTGCCCTTATTGGGAACGGCGATCCGCAGAGGCGCCCCCGACGTGTTGAGAGAACTCATAGCGCGCGATACACATCCTCGAGGCTCACACCGCGCGCGACCATCATGACCTGCAGGTGGTAGAGCAGCTGGGCAATTTCAACCGCCAATTCTTCTTCGGTTTCGTGCTCTGCCGCCATCCAGACTTCGGCCGCCTCTTCGACGACTTTTTTTCCGATGGCGTGCACGCCAGCATCGAGTAGTTCGGCCGTCCTCGAGCCTTCGGTGCGCTCGAGAGAGCGCACGTGGACTTCGCGGTAGAGCTCGTCGAAAGTTTTCACACCCCCAGGTTACCGGCCAGCGCACTCCTCAGACGCCCGGCCGACCCGCGCGGGTCCCACTCCGGTCCGGATCAGGCGGCCAATCAGAGATGGAGCGCCCCTCACCTGCACGCCCACAGGGCGTGCAGCCGCAGGTGCCGTGAAGCGAGGCGTTTTCTTGAAGCAACTTATCTGGGGCCCAGGCTCCGTCTGCGGGCCCATGCTCTTTCTTGGCGCAGCGCGCCCTAACGAACCGCGCCCTAGCGAACCGCGATGAGATCAATGACGAACAGAAGCGTTTTGCCACTCAGCGGGTGGCCACCGCCTGCCGGGCCGTAGGCGAGATGGGGCGGGCAGGCGAGTGTCCGGCGACCACCGACCTTCATGCCGGGAATTCCCTCCTGCCAGCCCGCAATGAGTCCAGAGAGGGGGAAGGTGATGGTTTGACCCCGAGACCACGAGCTATCGAATTCTTCACCCGTTTCGTAGTCCACACCGAGGTAGTGAACTTCGACCGTGGCACCCGGCTGGGCTTCATCGCCAGAGCCCAGCTCGAGGTCGTCCACGACGAGTTGACTCGGAGCGGGCTCCACGGGCGGGTCAATTTCGGGTTTGCTCTGTGCCATAACGCACTCCTTATCGTGGTGAAACGGGTGGTCGCTCCGCGGTTGCGGTGACCACTTTTTGACTAGGCCGCCTGGGCTTTGGCCCGAAGCTCAGCAATTGCTTCAGCGGGGCTGATCTCTCGGTCGAAGACACTGCTGCCTGCCACAAAAGTGTTGGCCCCAGCCCGGGCGGCAGCCTGGATGGTGTCGGGCCCCACGCCACCGTCCACTTGAATCCACACGTCTCGTCCGCTCTCGGCCGCACGCGTCGACACCGCCGTCACTTTCCCCAGGACCTCCTCCATGAACGACTGGCCGCCAAAACCGGGCTCGACGGTCATGATGAGGACCTGGTCGACGCGTTCGACGAGATCGAGGTAGGGCTCAATGGGGGTGCCCGGTTTGACGGAAATTCCGGTGTGTGTCCCGGCCTGTTCGAGGGCTTCGATGACCGCGACGGGGTCATCGGTCGCTTCGACGTGAAAGGTCACGCACTCTGCCCCGGTCGCCGCAAAATCGGCCACCCAGCGCTCGGGGTGTTCGATCATCAGGTGCACATCGAGGGGAATGGGAGACACCTCGTGAATGCGCCCCACCATTTGGGGGCCAAAGGTCAAGTTCGGGACAAAGTGATAGTCCATCACGTCCACGTGCACGGCATCGGCTGTGCTGATGGTCTGCAGTGCCGCTTCCATATTGACAAAATCGGCCGCGAGGACACTCGGATTAATTCGCACCTGCACACCCCCAGCTTAGTCGGCGGGTTTTTTCTGGAGCACCTGGATGAACATGGCGTCCGTGTGATGGCGGTGTGGCCACAACTGCACGGCGCTGGACACCCCTGCGTCGACGAGCGGCTCGACCGACACCCTCTGCAGGATGGCCTCGGTCGACACGGCCTGCAGCTGGGGGTCTTTCTGCAGAATCCAGGAGATCGCCTCCGTCGTTTCTTCGACAACCGGCGAACAGGTCACATAGACCAGGTATCCGCCCGGGGCGAGTGCGTCGGCGCAGGCAGCGAGCAGCCGGCGCTGAGTATCGATCAAGCCCTCCAAATCGGAGAGTTTTTTTCGCCACCTCGCCTCTGGTCGACGCCGAAGCGCTCCCAACCCCACACACGGAGCATCTAAGAGGATGCGATCAAAAGGTTCTTTCTGCTGTGGCAAAAAATCGAGCAGGTCGGCGCTTTTCACATCCACCGTGCCGGGCGGCAGGCTGCGCACCGAGTCTGTAACGAGCCGGGCGCGGTGAGGATGCTGTTCGACCGCGGTCAGGCTGGCGCCTGCCTGCCAGGCGGCATATCCCCACACGGCAGTCTTTCCGCCCGGCCCCGCGCAGGCATCCAGCATCCGCATTCCCGGGGTCATCGGAGCAACGTGCGCGGCCACCAGTGCCGCTAACTGCGATCCTTCATCTTGCACCCGGGCCTCTCCAGAGATCACCCGCGGGTCTCGCCCCGGGTTCCCCTCGGCCACCACACCAATGGGTGAGTGGGACGTGTGCTCTTCGGTGCCACTCGCCTCAGCACCGAGAAGAGCCAGGTGCGTGCTCGCCGGAGTGTTGTGCGCTGCTAATAACGCGGGAAGCTCCTCCAGGCGATCCTCGCGCATCAGCGCCTGTGCCAATTTCTCGACAATCCACTCGGGGTGGGCAGTGCTCGCGCTGAGCGCCTGCGAGCCCTCCCCCAGGCCTTCGGTGAGTACTTCCCGCCACTCCTCCAGCGTTTTTTCCGACACCCGGCGAAGCACCGCGTTGACAAGACCCGCCGCGCGGGAAAAACCCAGGCGCTTACACAGCGCAACCATTTCATTGACCGCCGCGTGCTGGGCAGTGGAGAGGGCGAGGAGTTGATGGGTTCCCAGGATCAACAGCCACCACACCTCGGGCTGGACTGTGTGTTCTTTCCGCCCCGAGGCGATTTCGATAACCGCTCCCCATTGGCCGTAGCGCCGCAGTGACCCGTACGCCAATTCGGTGGCAAAACGGGTGTCTTCTGGGCTCAGGGAAGACTGAGCGAGAAGCTTCGGCCACGCGATGTTGGCGTAGGCACCCTCCTGCCACACCTGCTGGTGGAGTGACCAGGCCAGACCGCGGGGCGTCCCGGGGATTCGCGTGCGCTTATTCTCCACAGCGCACCGGTCGACCCACGCCGCGCCACCAGTCGGTCGCGGGCATCACGTTCTTTCCCGCCGGGTGAACCGTGAGTAACTCGAGGCCACCGCCCCCACACCCCATGACGATTGTGTCCCCGATCCGTTCAATCACACCCGGTGTGGCCTGGTGAGAGCCGACCAGTCTGGCCTTACTGATGCCCAGCCGGGACTGGGTGTCAGTGAGGAACACGTAAGCACCGGGCTCTGGAGTGGTGGCCTGATAGCGCCGAAAGACCTGATCGGCTGGTTGCGCACAATCCAGTCGCCCCGCATCCCGGGGCAGCTTCGGCGCGAGGGTCGCTTCGCCGACTTGATCCCGGGGCGAAAGCGTGCCGTGGACTAAGGCATCAACAGTCTCCACTAGCAGTGTCGCGCCCCCCTCGGCGAGTTCCTCTAAGAGCTCACCGGCGGTAATTCCCGGTGTCACCGGGTGTGATCGCTGGCCAAGAAGTGGCCCGGTATCTAAGCCCTCATCGATCTGAAAAACGCTCACCCCGGTCGTGTCATCGCCCGCCAACAGCGCGTGTTGGACGGGCGTGGCACCGCGGTGTGCGGGCAGGAGAGAAAAGTGCAGGTTCCACCAACCGTGTGGCGGCACCGCCAGCGCTTCGGCGGTGATCAATCGACCATAGGCCACGGCGATCACCAGGTCCGGGCGGAGATTGCGCAGCGCATCGACCAACTCCCCGGCATTCTCGGGGCGCCAGAGTGGGAGTTGCTGGTCGGTAGCGAATCGAGACACCGGCGTCGCCGTGAGCGTCTTTTTTCTCCCCACCGGCCGATCGGGCTGACTAATGACCCCGACAATCGACACTCCCGACTGCCGCACAACGTCCAAGACCCTTCTTGCGACCTCCGGCGAGCCGGCAAATACAACCCTCATACCCCGAGACTACTGACGATGACCTCAGGCCACAGGCCACCTCGAATCCGGCGGTGTCGAGAAGCACTCACTCCTCCACGGCGAGGGCATCCAGGGTGTCGACGTCGTCCATCACCACTTTCAGCCGCGCGGTCTGCCGGGGCCCCTTACTGGCCGAGCGCACCACAGCGGCGCGCAACTCCGGGGCGATGTCGGGTGCAACGCGGTAAGACATGCGCAGAATGTATGTGGCCTGCGAATCGTGGCGGATGGGACCCAGCGCATCGACCTGACCACCCGCAGCGTGGCGCGAATCCGGCCCGGTGAGCGAAGCGACCAGATCCTCCACGTCCCCTCGCGGTCCACTGATTGCCGCCAGGCGAACGGTGGGAGGCATTCGAAGCTCTCCGCGCTGCACCAGCTCACGCGCCAAGAGCACTTCGAGCCCGCCGGCGGCAACACTTTGGGCAACAGGCCCCTCTAAATCGGTCAAGTAGGCGATAGCACCCGGTGCGAGCAGACTCATCGCCCACTCCCAGCCTTGCAGGGTGTCCTCCAGGGCGTTTAGTGACGCGCGTTGCAGCATCGATTCGGCGTCCAAGAGGAGCGCGGCTCGATAACCGCCCTGTGCGACGGGTTCCGCCCCGCGGGTCGCGACCACCAGAGCGGGCGTGCCGGGCACCCGCGCGGTGCGACTCTCGCCGTCAGATTGAATGATGGGTACGCCGGGGAAGGCCCTACCCAGCTCGTGAGTGGTTCGGCCCACACCGTGGCCACTGGGTCGATACTCGCTACCGCCACACTCATTACACGACCACAGCGTGGCCAAATGGCCGCACCACCCACAGGAGATCGGACCGGAGCGTTTCGCGGTTTTTAGGGGACCACCACACTCCACGCATCGTGCGCGCTCACCGCAGGAGCGACACGAGAGGCCCGGCGAATAACCGGAGTGAAAGACCTGCACGAGTACCGGACCCTGGGTGATGGCCTCGACGACAGCCCGGTAGGCCACCGAGGGTAACCGGGCGGGGGTCTTCACGTCGTCGCTCAAGCGTCCGAGGGCGGTGGGAATCACCCGCGGCCTCGTGTGCTGCTGGGCTCGGACCTCTCCGAGGTAGCCCATCTGCATCAGTCTCAGTACCGGAAGACTCGGCACATGGCTGGCGAACACCACCGCAGCGCCGGTCTGCTCAGCACGAAGCAGGGCAACATCACGGCTGTGCGGGTAGGGCGCCAGCGGCTCGCGGTGCAGGTCATCGCTATCCGAAAGCACGAGGACTAATCCCAGATTCGACACCGGTGCGTAGATGGCGTGGCGCGCTCCGTAGGCAACACTGGGGCGCGCCTCGAGGGTGCGCAGATAGCTGCGATAGCGCTCCGTCGGGGTCTCGGTCGCGACAAACGGCGCCAGGGCTTCGGCCTCGACCCACTCGCGAAGCGCCTGATCGACAAAAAGCTGATCGCGCCAATCCGGCACACACACCACCACGCTCGAGCCCGCCGCGAGTACCGTGGCGGCCAAACGGGCAATCTCCCGGTGCCCGGCGGGAATCTCGCCCTCAGCGGCGCTCGCAGAGCCATAGGGCAATTGCCACCAGTGTTTTGCCCCGGATTTCCACAGCGCGGACCACTGCTCGGGGTCATAGTGCGAAGACGCAGTGGGCGAATCGAGCGGAGGCTCGGTGGTCACAGTGCTGTCGTCGGAGTCCTTCAGCCAGGCCTTTTCCACGCGAACCGCCCGCGGGGCCACGGCGAGTCGCAAAATATCTGCCACCCCGCCAGCCTGTCGCGAGGCCACCGCCTGTGCGAGTCGGTAGAGCTCCGGGGGGACGACGGGGACGGGAGAAACGAGGTGTTCGATCGGACTCAAGGTGCCCTCGTAGGACGACTTCTCGAGGACCTCGACCACGAAACCTGCCTGCAGTCGGCCTCCCCGGCCCATTGGTACCCGGACCCGAACCCCGGGACGAACATCCATCCCCTCGGGAATGGCGTAGTCGAAGAGTCGGTCGAGCTGAGGCAGTCTCGACTCGGGGAGCACCCGGGCGACCGGGTGCTCAGTCATGAGCGACTCGCTTAGCGACTCGCTTTGAGTAACTCTTCGGTTCGGTTGGCCCGCTCCCACGGCAGGTCGAGGTCAAGCCGCCCGAAGTGACCGTAGGTCGCTGTCTGGACGTAACGCGTGGTGCGCAGCTCCAGTGCGTCGATGATCGCCGCCGGGCGCAAATCGAATACCTCACTGATGGCTTTCTCAATCTTGTCCGTCGCCACCTTCTCGGTTCCAAATGTTTCCACAAAGATACCGACCGGATGGGCTGAACCGATGGCGTAGGCGACTTGAATTTCGGCAATGTCGGCCAGACCGGCCGCGACCACATTTTTGGCCACCCAGCGCAGGGCATAGGCCGCCGAACGGTCGACCTTTGTCGGGTCTTTTCCGCTGAAGGCGCCACCACCGTGGCGGGCCGCACCGCCGTAGGTGTCGACGATGATTTTTCGGCCGGTGAGCCCCGCGTCGCTCTGTGGCCCTCCGAGGACAAATTCACCGCTGGGGTTAATCAGGTAACGGGTGTTTGCAGAATCGAGCGACACCATCTCCAACACGGGAGCGATGACGTGAGTCTTCAGGTCTTCCTCCAACTGCCCGCGCACAATCCCCGGGTGGTGTTGGGTGGAAATCACCAAGGTGTCTAGTTCTCGTGGAGTCCTGCCCTCCAGGCCGAGGGTGACCTGGGTTTTTCCATCGGGGCGCAAGTAGTCGACGGTGCCATCTTTTCGCACCGCGGCCAGGCGCTCCGCGAAACGGTGGGCGAGCCACAGCGACATCGGCATGTAGGCGTCGTTTTCGTTCGTGGCGTAGCCAAACATCAGGCCCTGGTCGCCCGCACCCAGCGAGTCAAACGCGTCACTGGCGTTGCCTTCCCGCGATTGCAGCGAATTATCCACACCGCCGGCGATATCGGGCGATTGTTGACCGAGCGAGACGATCACGCCCATCGTGTCGTGGTTGATTCCAAAATCCTCGTCGGTGTACCCGATTTCTTTGACGCGCTCGCGCGCAATGTGCTCAACATCAATTTTCGCCGTCGAGGAGACTTCGCCGGCGACGTGCACTAATCCGGTGGTCGTGAGCGACTCCACCGCGACTCTCGAGAGTGGGTCTGCGGCGAGAAACGCGTCCAGGATCGAATCGGAAATCTGGTCGCACATTTTGTCCGGGTGGCCTTCGGTCACCGACTCTGAGGTGAAATAACGCATTGCTGTCCCCTAGCGATTGAGCAGGACATCGATGAGGTGCCCCGCGACGGTCGTTTTTGAACCAGTCGACAGAACCGGGGCTCCGGAGCGCTGAATAATCCACACAGCGGTCTCTGTCTGCCCAAAGCCTAGCGCGGGGCCCACCCGATTAGCCACCACGACATCGGCGCCCTTCGCCTCACCCTTGTCTCGGGCGCGGGCCACAAGCTCCTCGTCGTCGTCCAACACTTCCGCAGAAAACGTCACCAGTAGCTGATCGTCTCGCTTCGAGCGCCCCAGTTCGGCCGCGATATCGGGCGTGGCCACCAACCGCGGGGAATACACCTCACCCAGGGCGTCCTTGTGGTATTTCGCCTCCGAGGTCACTTCCGGGGTGTAGTCGGCCACCGCGGCCGCCATCAGCATCCACTGCGCACTATCGGCTCGCGCGGTCAGTTCGCGTTGCATGTCCTCCGCCCGCGGCGCGAACACGCAGTCCACCCCGCGGGGCAGTGCGACCTCCAGTGGTGCGTGCACGAGGGTGACCTCCGCGCCACGGTCTCTCGCCTCCACGGCGAGAGCAACACCCATGGCGCCACTCGAGCGGTTTCCGATAAATCGCACCGCATCGAGGGGCTCCCTGGTGCCCCCGGCGGAAATCAGCACCTTGTGTCCCGCCAGCGGGCGCTCGCCCAGGAGGGAGAGTCCTCGGCGAACGATTTCGCTCGGGTCAGCCAAGCGACCGGGGCCTTCGTCATCACCGGTCAAACGGCCGCGATCGGGACCCACAAAATGCACTCCGCGAGACCTCAACGTCTCGGTATTGGCCACCGTCGAGGGGTGCTGCCACATTTCGGTGTGCATGGCCGGGGCGACCAGGACCGGTGCCGTCGTCGCCAACAGAGTGGTGTGCAGCAAATCGGGGGCGTAGCCACCGGCATAACTGGCCAGAAAGTGTGCGGTGGCCGGAGCGACAATAACAAGGTCGGCCTGTTGGCCAAGCGCCACGTGGGTGACCTCGGCGACACCGTCAAACAGGTCGAGCTCAACCGGGTTGCGACTAATGGCCTCCCACGTGGCCACACCCACAAATTTCAGCGCCGACTGGGTCGGGATGACCGTGACGTGGTGTCCGGCGGTGACCAATTCTCGGGCGATACTGACCGCCTTATAGGCGGCAATACCGCCGGTCACTCCGAGGATGACCCGCGCGCCCGACTCGCTGTGCCAGGCCGTCACGTGGTGTTATTCCGACAGCGGGGTCATCACGAGTTTGTCTTCGTGAATTTCCCGCAACGCAATGGAGAGGGGTTTTTCGTCGACGGTGGAGGGAACCAGCGGACCGACGTGTTCGTAGAGGCTGCCATCGCCCAGGTCCGAATAGTAGGAGTTAATTTGGCGCGCCCGCTTGGACGCGAAGATCACCAGCTGGTACTTCGAGTCAACCTTTTCCATCAACTCGTCGATTGGGGGATCAATGATTCCGCGGTGGTGCAACACGATTTAGTCTCCTCGGGGGGTTGTGGCCTGTAGTAAGTCTACGATGTCTCGGGCGGCGTCTTCGACGACGTCGTTCACCACCACGTGATCGAACTCGCCACGAGCGCCCAATTCTTCCACCGCGGTCGCGAGGCGCCGTTGGCGCTCATCGGGATCTTCGGTCCCCCGCGACTCCAAACGCTCCGCCAGAGCGTCGAAACTGGGCGGGACGATGAAGATGAACAGTGCCTCTTCGCCGCGTTCGCGCACCTGCCGTGCCCCCTGGATATCAATCTCCAGCAACACCGTCTTACCGGCACGCTTTTGGCGTAACACCGGGGTTCGGGGGGTTCCGTAGCGGTGAGTGCCGTGGACCACCGCCCACTCCATCAGCTCGTCCTGCTCGATGAGTGCATCGAACTGTTCGGAGGAGACAAAGTAGTAGTCCACCCCGTCGACCTCACCGGGGCGGGGCGGGCGGGTCGTGGCCGACACACTCATTTCCAGATCCGGCCGCATTTCACACAGCTGCGAAATGACCGTCTTTTTGCCCACGGCAGTCGGTCCCGCAATGACGACGAGGCGACCGACGAGACGCCGTGGCTGAATCCGCTCGGTCAACCCGACTAGTTCACGACGAAACGCGGTGCGCTGATTAATCCGAAGCCCCCCGATGGTCGCCCGAGGATTAATGCCCAAATCCTGGAGAATTCGAGCCGACTTTGTCGGCCCCACCCCCGGTAGCGAGCGTAAAAACCAGTCAATACGCAGACCGTGGAGTGCCGGATCGTCGGAATCCTTCGCCCGGTCAAACGTGTCGACAAAGTCGCGCTGCAGGCTAGCGAGCTCCGCCTTGAGCTCCGCGCGTTGCTGTCGAAGCGCACTGCTTCTCGCCGATTGGGCCCTCGCGTCAAAGCCTGAACCTTCGTTGTGGCCGCCAGGGCCACCACCTCCAGGGCCCACACCGCTAGGACCCGACACGACGAAGCTCCTCTTGGTGCTGGCTCAATCGATCGACCACACCACCCGGGTCTTTGCCCGCAACAGATCTCGACACGGTGGGAATCACGCGCGGTGTGGCCGCTCCGAACAAGTCCTCCAGCTCGGAGAGTCTCGCCCCCTGATGGCCGAAACCGGGCGCTAACACGCTCACGTCTGGTGCCCGCTCCAGGTCCACGCCGAGTGCGCCCCGATCACTCGTGGCTCCGACGACCGCGCCCAACCACCCGGTGGCAGCCCCCGGCGCGGCGGAAGAGATTTCTTGAAGGCCCTCGAGAACCCACTGCGCCACACTCAACCCTTGGGTTGTCCGGGCTGTTTGGAGCGTCTGGCCCTCCGGGTTTGACGTCGCGGCGAGGACAAATACCCCCTTGCCGTGTTCGCGGGCCATATCGAGCGCCGGATTGAGCGCACCGAGGCCCAAATAGGGGCTCAGCGTGAGAGCATCTGCCTCGAAGTCGGACCCCGGGGCGAGCCAAGCCGAGGCATAGCCCGAGAGGCTGGTGCCAATATCGCCGCGTTTTGCATCGGCGATGACCGCCATTCCCCGCGTGCGCATGTGTCCCATCAGCTGCGCGAGCACCCGCATGCCGGCTACGCCGTGGCGCTCAAAGAGCGCCACTTGGGGTTTCATCAGGCTGATGCCGGATTCGAGTGCAGCGTCGATGAGGCGAGTCGCGTACTGTTCACTGCCCGCCGCACTGTCGTCTAGGCCCCAGTGTGAGAGAAGCTCTGGGTGCGGGTCGATTCCGACACACAGGCGCCGAGCCGGGGTCTCCAGCCGTGCGAGCAGCTGCGCAAAAGTCGAGTGGTCAGCGCTCATCGTGGTGAGCCTCTCGCTGGGTGTGGTACTCCTGCAAACTCGTCACCGACGGCACCTCCGGGCGCTCCTCGAGCGACACCACGGCGGCGCCCAGTTGACCCACGGTGGTAAACAGGGCTTTATCCGCTGCGACCGTGGCCGTGCGAATTTCGTAGCCGTCGGCCCTGGCGGAGCGACCGCGCGGGGTGTTGACAATAATGTCCACCTCTCCCGCGGCGATAAGGTCGACAATGCTGGGTTCATCGTCCACCCGGGAATCGGTGTGCTTGGCCACGACCCTCGCACTCACGCCGTAGCGCGAGAGGACCTCCGCGGTCCCCTCAGTGGCCCAAATCTCGTAGCCCATCTGGCGCAGCCGGGCGATGGGGAGTATCGCTCCGCGCTTATCGCGGTCGGCCACCGAGACAAACACCACTCCGGATCCGGGAAGTCCGCCGTAGGCGGCGTCTTGGCTTTTGGCAAACGCGAGCGGGAAGGTGCGATCGATGCCCATCACCTCACCGGTGGAGCGCATTTCGGGCCCCAGGATCGAATCGACGATGTCGCCCTGAGGCGTCCGGAAGCGCTTAAAGGGCAGCACAGCCTCTTTCACCGACACCGGATGCCAGGCGGGGACGTCGGATCCGTCTCGGGCCGGCAAGAGCCCCTGCTCGACCAGCTGGGCGATACTGGAGCCTGTCATCACCAGTGCCGCAGCCCGAGCGAGCGGGATGCCGAGCGCTTTGGAGACAAACGGCACGGTTCGACTGGCCCGGGGGTTTGCCTCCAGCACGTAGAGCACCCCGGCGGCGACGGCAAATTGCACATTGATCAGGCCGTGGACTCCGATGCCCTCAGCCAATTTGCGTGTCGCCTGGCGCACCTGGTCGATGATGTCGCGTCCCAGTGTGACCGGCGGCAGCGTGCAGGCGGAATCACCCGAGTGGATTCCCGCTTCTTCGATGTGTTCCATGATCCCGCCGACATAGAGCTCCTCGCCGTCAAAGAGCGCGTCGATATCGATTTCGATGGCGTCGTCGAGGAACCGGTCGACCAGGAGTGGCGCCTCTGGGGAGACGATGGCGAATCCACCGATGCGCTCGAAATAGTCCTCGAGGCTTTCGGGGTCGTAGAGGATTTCCATCGCTCGCCCGCCCAGAACGAAGCTGGGGCGAACGAGGACCGGGTAGCCGATATCGTCGGCGACGGCGACCGCGCCCTCCACCGAGTGGGCCGTGCCGTTTTTCGGGGCCTGAAGGCCTGCGCCCTCCAAAATGGCCGAAAATTGTCCGCGCTCTTCAGCGCGGTCAATCGCTTCAGGCGAAGTTCCGAGAATGGGTACACCGGCATCTTTGAGCCCGTGGGCGAGGCCCAGTGGGGTTTGTCCACCCAGTTGCACGAAGACTCCGAGCAGTGTTCCCGACTGGCTCTCCTGGTGAATGACCTCCAGGACATCTTCGAGGGTGAGCGGTTCGAAGTAGAGACGATCTGCCGTGTCGTAGTCCGTGGAGACCGTTTCGGGGTTGCAATTGATCATGATCGTCTCCACTCCCGCTTCGCGCAGGGCGAAGGTCGCGTGCACGCAGGAGTAGTCGAACTCGATTCCTTGGCCGATCCGGTTGGGTCCAGAGCCCAAAATCACCACTTTGTCCCGGTGTGATGGCGCGACTTCGGTTTCTTGGTCGTAGCTGGAGTAGTGATACGGGGTGTAGGCGGGAAACTCTCCGGCGCAGGTGTCGACGGTCTTAAACACGGGCCGGATACCCCACTCGTGGCGAGTAGAGCGCACCTGGGCTTCACTCAGGCCCCGCAATTGGGCCAGTTGGGCATCGGAGAGTCCAATGTCTTTTCCGAGCCTCATGACTTCCGGGGTGAAGTCTTGTGCCGAAGAAATGTCGTCGGCGACTTCGTTGATCAGCGCGATTTGGTCGACAAACCACGGGTCGATGCCGGTCGCGGTGTACACCTCGTCGACGCTCGCGCCTTGGCGCATGGCCTGTTGGAGAGTCACAATCCGACCGTCGGTGGGCACACTGGCGCGCTCCAGAAGCTCCTCTTTACTCTCGGTGACTTCTGCCCAGTGGAATGAACTTCCCCGCTGCTCCAGAGACCGCAGGGCTTTGTTGAGCGCTTGGCTGAAGTTTCGACCCAAAGCCATCGCCTCCCCCACCGATTTCATCGTGGTGGTGAGGGTCCGATCGGCCAGCGGGAACTTTTCGAAGGCAAAGCGGGGCACTTTGACCACGACGTAGTCCAGGGTCGGCTCAAAGGAGGCCGGGGTGACTTTGGTGATGTCGTTGGGAATCTCGTCGAGTCGGTAACCCAGCGCGAGTTTGGCGGCTATTTTCGCGATCGGAAAGCCGGTCGCTTTCGACGCCAGAGCACTCGAGCGGGAGACCCGCGGATTCATTTCGATGACGATCACCCGGCCGTTGGCCGGGTCAATCGCGAATTGAATGTTGCAGCCACCGGTGTCGACACCGACCCGGCGGATAATGTCGATACCGATGTCGCGAAGCCGCTGGTATTCGCGGTCGGTCAGGGTCAATGCGGGGGCGACCGTAATCGAATCCCCGGTGTGCACACCGACCGGGTCGACGTTTTCGATGGAACACACCACCACCGCGTTATCGGCGTGGTCACGCATTAATTCGAGTTCGTATTCTTTCCAGCCGAGGATGGACTCTTCGAGCAGGACTTCGTGGGTGGGGCTTTGCTGCACGCCATCGGCCACCATGCGGATGAGTTCTTCTTCGGTGTGGGCAAAGCCAGACCCGGCGCCCCCCATGGTGAACGAGGGACGAATGACCATCGGGTAGCCGAGCTCCTCGGCATAGCTGAGGGCCTCCCCCACGCTGGTGGCAATACGCGACGCCGCGACGTCGGCGCCGGAGGCCAAGACGATGTCTTTAAACGCCTGGCGGTCTTCACCGCGCATAATCGCCTCGAAAGAGGCCCCAATGAGCTCCACACCGTGGCGCTCGAGGATGCCCTGTTCATGCAGAGCCATTGCGGCGTTCAGCGCCGTTTGCCCCCCCAGGGTCGGCAGGATGGCGTCGGGTTTTTCGGCCACGATGATCTGCTCGATCACCTCTGGGCTGATCGGTTCGATGTAGGTCGCATCGGCAAAACCTGGATCGGTCATGATTGTCGCCGGGTTGGAGTTCACCAACACCACCCGCACCCCTTCTTCGCGCAAGACCCGGCAAGCTTGGGTACCCGAATAGTCAAATTCCGCCGCCTGGCCAATCACGATCGGTCCGGAACCGATCACGAGGACCGTATTAATGTCGTCGCGCTTGGGCACTACTGACGCCCTCCTCTACTGGGCTGAGCGAGATAGTCGGTAACCATCTCCCGGAAACGATCGAACAGGTAGGTCGAATCGTGGGGCCCAGCGGCCGCTTCCGGGTGGTACTGCACCGAAAAGGCGGGGCGGTCGAGGGCGCGAAGCCCCTCCACCACGTCGTCGTTGAGGCTCACGTGGCTGACTTCCACACGGCCGAAACCAGCGGGCGAGTCGACGACTTCCCCGCGGGGAACTTCGACGGCGAAGCCGTGGTTTTGCGCTGTGATCTCCACTCCGCCACTCAGTGTGTCGAGCACGGGCTGGTTTATTCCCCGGTGGCCGTATTTGAGTTTGTAGGTGTCGAATCCGAGCGCTCGGCCGAGTAGTTGGTTGCCAAAACAGATCCCAAAAAACGGCACCCCCTGAGTCAGCGTTTCTCGCAAAATGGCGACGTGGCGGTCACTGGCCGAAGGATCCCCCGGACCGTTGGAGTAGAACACGGCGATGGGGCTTATGGCGTCAATGTCCGACCATTGGGATGTTTCGGGCATCACGTGGACGTCGAAACCGCGCGCGGCGAGGTGGTGGACCGTCGATTCTTTGATGCCGAGGTCGATCACTGCGAGTGCGCCGAGGCGCGGCCCCACGGCCTGAACCACGCGGGTCGTCTGAACAGATACCTGTGCGGAGAGGTTCTGGCCCGTCATGACCGGTTGGTTGACAACCTGGTCTAACTGCTCTGTCGCATCGAGCGCTGCCTGGGGCCCGGAAAATATCCCGGCGCGCATGACGCCTGCCTCACGAAGTAACAGGGTGATCGCCCTCGTGTCGACCCCGCTTATTCCCACAATGCCCTGCTGGGCGAGCTCATCGGGAAGCGACACTTCACTGCGATAGTTGGAGGGTCGCCTCGCCACATCGCGCACCACGAAACCCTCCACCCAGATGCGCCGAGATTCTTCGTCGTCGTGGTTCATGCCGGTATTGCCAATGTGCGGAGCGGTCATCACCACAATCTGTCCCGCGTAGCTGGGGTCGGTGAGGGTCTCTTGGTAGCCGGTCATTCCCGTGTTGAACACCAACTCACCAAAGCTGGTCCCCTGGGCTCCAAAAGCCTTCCCCTCGTAGCGGGTGCCGTCTTCTAAGACAAGCACTGCCGGCGTGTCGGTGTTCACGAGTTCTCCCCCTTGTCGTCGCCCAGGGCCACCTCGATGGCCTGTTGGATATCATCGGCGGGGAAATCGACCGAGCGGAAATAGCTCTCGACCAGCCGTTCACCCCACTGCCAGCGCACAAAAATCAATCCGTCGCTGTCGACGACCCTGTCGATTGTCCACGTCGCGCGGCCCACCGCGCGCAGTTGCGCCGAGGGAATAAAGACTTCGTCTTCACCGGCGATATCCAGCCACACGCCCTCGGGGCCACTGCCCAGGTTAACCCGTGCGCGAAAACCCAACGGACGCCGGGCGATGCGCTCCAGGGGCGAATCTGCCTCGGTGGTCGCCACATAGAGCAGGGAATACACCCGCTCTGGTCGCGTCGACACGCTCGATGAGGAGACTAAAGCGGGCAGGTCGCGGTAGCGACCCACTCTCGCCCGCCAGCCCCACCACACCAACAGCAGCGCCACCGCCAGCAGCGCCAGCATCAGTGCACCCGCGAGTTCCCGGGTCACCGCGGTCCCCCTCGAAGCGCATCCGGAGCCACCACAGCGCCCTCAGAGACGGTCTGAGTGCCGCCGAAGAACGTGTGCACCACCTCTCCGGGGAGTGTGAGGTGACTGTAGGGGTTGTTACCCGAGCGGCTGTAGCGCATCTGGATTTCGCGCGTCGCGTCAGGATCAACCAGGGTCAGGTGGGCCGGTCTGCCCAGTCCACAAGGTTCCTCGTAGCCCGCGAGGCCACCGATCCGCGCGGGCGTTGTGGAGAGCACACGGGCTACGCCAGCCCAGTCGAGGTGGCCGGGTTCAACCAGGGCTTTGTGCACCACACTCAGGGCCACCTCCAAGCCCAACATTCCAAAAGCGGCCTCATCGAAGGCGCAATCTTTCGATTCGCTGGGGTGCGGGGCGTGGTCGGTCGCGACAATATCGATGGTGCCGTCAGCGACGCCCAGGCGCAGGGCCTGGGCGTCGTCTTCTTGGCGAAGCGGAGGATTGACCTTGTACAGCGGGTCGAACGACGCCGTGAGGTCTTCGGTGAGCAACAGGTGATGCGGGGTGACTTCAGCGCTCACCTTGGCGCCGCGGGCTTTTGCCGCCCGAACAATGTCCACCGACCCCTTCGTGGAGAGGTGGCAGATATGCAGTCGTGAACCCGTATATTCGGCGAGGAGAATATCTCGCGCAATGATGGCCTCCTCGGCCACCGCGGGCCACCCAGCGAGGCCCAACCGGGAGGAGAGTGCGCCCTCATTCATTTGGGCATCTTCGGTCAGTCTGGGGTCCTGCGCGTGTTGGGCGATCACACCACCGAATGTGCCCACATATTCCAACGCGCGGCGCATCAGCAGCGAATCGGAGACACAGTGGCCGTCATCGGAGAACACCCGAACGTTGGCCACCCCGCCCGCCATACCCGCAATACCGGCGAGCTCCTCGCCGGCGAGACCTTTACTAACCGCTCCAATGGGGCGCACGTCCACGTAGCCGGCTTCTTGGCCCAGACGGTGCACCATGTCGGTCACCCCCACCGAGTCCGCGACCGGCTGGGTATTCGCCATGGCGAACAGGGCGGTGAAACCGCCGGCCGCCCCCGCCTGTGACCCGGAGAGAACCGTCTCGGCCTGCTCCATTCCCGGCTGGCGCAGGTGGGTGTGCAGGTCGACCAGTCCGGGTAGGGCAATCAGGCCTTCCGCGTCGATAACCCGAGTCTGTGCACCACCGGGGTCAACCTCGCCAGGGTCGACAAACACTCCATCTTTGACGGCGACATCCCGGGGTGTGCCACCCAGGACGCCCGCCTGTCGAATCAGTGTCTCGCTCACTGGACCTGACCTCCCCTGCTGACTTGGTAGAGCACCGCCATGCGCACCCACACACCGTGAGTCACCTGGTCAAGAATGGTCGAACGCGGTGAGTCGGCGGCAACGGAGGCAATTTCGACACCGCGGTTCATCGGCCCCGGATGCATGATCAGCGTGTGCTCGGGAAGCGAGGCGAAGCGATCCGCGCTCAGTGCGTAGTGCTTGGTGTATTCCCGGGGGCTTGGAAAGTAACTGCCGCGCATCCGCTCGCGCTGTACTCGAAGCATCATCACCGCGTCGGGGCCATCCGCGACGACGCGGTCTAGATCGTGGTCGTAGTCGGCCGGCCACGACTCGATTCCCCGGGGCGCAAGAGTTCGGGGCGCCACCACTGTGACCCGTGCACCCAGAAGGCTCAGCAGGTGCACGTTAGACCGCGCCACTCGAGAGTGGGCCACATCGCCCACGATGGCGACGGTAATGCCATCTAGTCCCCCGCCCACAGCCTGATCGCCCAACAGCCGCTCGCGCAGCGTGTACGCATCCAGCAGGGCTTGGGTGGGGTGTTGGTGGGTCCCATCTCCGGCATTCACCACTGACGAGTTCAACCAACCAGAGTGGGCCAGACGGTGGGCCGCACCGGAGGAGCCGTGTCGCACGACGACCACTTTTGCTCCCATCGCCTCCAGAGTTTGGGCGGTGTCTTTGAGGCTTTCGCCCTTCGACAGGCTGGAGCCTTGCCCCTGGAAGGTGATGACATCGGCGGAGAGTTTTTTTGCCGCCGCTTCAAACGACAGCCGGGTCCGGGTGGAATCTTCAAAAAACAGGTTCACCACGGTGACCGCGCGAAGCGCGGGAAGCTTCGGCATTTTTTGGTCGGCCACCCGCGCGAACTCCCGCGCGGAATCAAGATAGGCCACCGCCTCCTCGCGCGAGAGCGTGTCGGTTCCCAGGAGATGTTTCATCTGACGACCTCCACAGCTTCGTGCTCATCCACATCCACCAGTCGTACCTGGACCCGCTCACCCAGGGCGCTCGGTAAGTTCTTGCCGACATAGTCCGCGCGGATAGGAAGCTCGCGGTGGCCCCGATCGACTAACACGGCCAAGCGCACCGCGCGCGGTCGACCCAGGTCGACCAACGCATCGAGTGCAGAGCGCACCGTTCGTCCCGAGAAGAGCACGTCATCGACGAGAACGACCACACGGTCGTCTAAGCCGCCAGGGGGTGGAGTGGTGGCCTGGGGGACTCGAAGCGGTGCCTGATCGAGATCGTCTCGATACATCGTCACGTCGAGGACACCGGTCGGGGTGACCTCCCCGGTGATTTCGGCGATGTGGTCGGCGAGACGCTCGGCCAACACGACTCCCCGAGTGGGAATTCCCAGCAACACCAGCGACGCCGAATCTGGATTACCCTCGATGATTTCGTGGGCCATGCGCTTAATCGTGCGCGCGATGTCCGATTGGCCAAGCACAGTGTCATTCGCCATCGGTACCTCCTTCCGCGCCTCGCTGGACGCTGGTTAAAGTAGGACCGCCTGAGATGGTAGCACCCCTTCGACACAATGCCTACGAGTGCTCACCGTTGGTGTCCACTCGGGCGCGGGCGCAGAGCGCTTTCGCGGGGTTACTACTCCCGGCACGGGGTCTCCGGCTTACTCACCCGGTTCGATCGACGCTTCCGGGGCAGCGACTGGCTGTTCACCTGAGCCGGGATCTGTCGAGGTGAAGCCCTCGCGGCCTGAGCCTCGCACCTGTTCGGCGATGGTTCCCAACACCCCTTGGACGAAGCCGCGCGAATCATCGGTGCTGTATTCGCTGACCACACTGCCGGCTTCGGCAATGACGACGGCGGTGGGTGTTTCTGGCATGGCCAGCAGTTCGTAAACAGCTAGGCGCAACACCGAACGATCGACAATGGGCATACGCTCGATGGGCCAGTCGGTTGAGGTGGCAGAAATCAACCCGTCGATGCGTTCACTCGCCCCCATAACCCCCTCCACGAGGGTTCGCGCAAACTCGAACGCGGGCCGCTGATCGGGGGTGTGCTCCACCCGCTTCGCTTCAGCAGCCAACACCTCACTGATGTCGAGCCGGCGCAGGTCGGCGGCGTAGACAATGTCCAGAGCGCGTTTTCGGCCCTTGTGCCGGGCACTCACTCGTTGATACGACCGAGGTAGTCACCCGAGCGGGTGTCCACCTTCACTTTGGTGTTGTTTTCTAAAAACAGCGGCACCTGAATCTCATAACCGGTTTCCAGCGTGGCCGATTTTGTCCCGGCAGAGGACCTATCGCCCTGCAGGCCGGGCTCGGTGTAGGTCACTTCGAGGATGACCGAGGGTGGTAGCTCCACAGAGAGCGCTTCACCCTCGTACATCGCAATCTGCACTTCGCTGCCTTCCAACATGTAGTTGGCGGCATCGCCGACCGTGGCGGCGGGAACAGTGACCTGGTCGTAGTCACTGGTGTCCATAAACACGTAGTTTTCACCGTCCTGGTAGAGGTAGCTGTAATCGCGGCGATCGACCGTGGCGAAATCAATTTTGGTTCCCGCGTTGAAGGTTTTATCGACGACTTTGCCGGAGCGGACGTTTCGCAGCTTGGTGCGCACAAAGGCACCGCCCTTACCGGGCTTCACGTGCTGAAACTCGAGCACCGACCACAACTGGCCATCGAGGCTCAAGACCACGCCGTTTTTGATGTCGTTGGTGGTTGCCATCTCTTCGTCGTCTCTCTTTCGTTTGGGTGATACTCGGTCGTTACGCTCGGGTAATTTGCGCGATCGCGAGCCGGTAGGAATCGGCGCCAAAACCTTGGATTACTCCGGTGGCCACCGCCGAGATGACCGAATGCGCTCGAAATTCTTCCCGGGCTGCCGGGTTGGACAGGTGCACTTCAATCAGTGGGAGACCCGCCTCGGTCACCATCGCGCAGGCATCACGCAGCGCATAGGAGTAGTGGCTAAAGGCCGCCGGGTTCAAGACCACCGGCACGGACTGGTCGATGGCCTGGTGTAACCAGGCGATGATCTCTGCTTCGGCGTCAGATTGTTTCCAGACGATATCCCAGTCGGGCTGGCCGGCCTGGAGGCTGGCGTGGATATCGTCGCCTGTGTCCGAGCCGTAAATATCGGGTTGCCTCGAGCCCAACCGGCCCAGGTTGGGGCCGTTAATGACCCATATCGACTGCATCCCTACAGACTACTGGGCAGCGCTGGTTTGCAACTCGTGGTACGCGGCGACAAGAACAGATTCGTCGGGAATGGCGAGAACTCGGGCGTGGCCGAGGCCGTCCAAAATCACAAAGCGTAAGACCCCGCTTCGGCTTTTTTTGTCCTTCTGCATGGTGCCCAGCAGCTGAGGCCAACGATCGACCGGGTAGTCCAAGGGCAAACCCAAGAGGCTCAACACCGAGCGGTGTCGAGCGACAATGTCGTCGCTGAGCCCCGCCACCATTTGGGACAACTCCGCGGCAAACACCATTCCAATGGATACTGCGACACCGTGTCGCCACAAATACCGCTCGGCGTGTTCGATGGCGTGGCCCAGGGTGTGCCCGTAGTTCAGCACTTCCCGCGCCGACACATCGGTGAAATCGTCACCCACCACGTCGGCTTTGACCTGAATCGCTCGGGTAATGAGCTCTCGAAGCACGTCAGAGCCGGCCCGCACGGCCTGCTCGGGTTCGGCTTCGATCAGGTCCAAGATGGCGGGGTCTTTGATAAAGCCGCACTTGACGACCTCGGCGAGGCCGGCACGAATGTCATTTTCTGGGAGGGTCTCCAACCAGTCGAGGTCAACCGCGACGGCGTGCGGTGCGTGAAATGCGCCGACGAGATTCTTTCCCTCGGTGGTGTTTATCCCGGTTTTTCCGCCAATAGCCGCGTCGACCATGCCCAGCACCGTGGTGGGCACGTGCAGCACCGGCACACCGCGTAACCAGTTGGCGGCGATGAAGCCCGCCAGGTCAGTAGTCGCCCCGCCCCCAAAACCGATAATCGCGTCGGTTCTCGAAAATTCCAACTGACCGAGGAGGCCCCAGACAAAGCTGGCGACTTCGATGCGTTTGGCCGATTCCCCTTCCGGAATTTCGGCCAAGACCACTTCTTTGTGTTCCGAGAGCGCCTCGCGCAGTGCTTCCGCCCGGGCGTGGAGCACGGGAGGGTGCACAATCATCACTTTTTGGGCGTCGTGTGGCAACCATTCGGGGATGTGTTCTCGAACCCCATGGCCGATGTGCACGCGGTAGGGACTCACTCCCCCGCTGGTGACCTCAATCACTGTGGGCTCAGACATCCGCACCTTCCAGGTAGTGGGCAATTTCTTCCGCGACGTCTTCAATGGGACGGTGTGAGACGTCGACGCGCCACGTCGAGACCTCCTCGTACCAGGCTTTCCTTCCAGCGACCAGCTCTTCCCACTGCGAGACACCCCCGGAGAGCAGCGGGCGCTTCTGGTTATTCAGCCGGGAGGCGACCGCCTCCGCGGAAATCTCGAGAAGGACCACCGTGTGCTCGGCCAGGGCCTCGCGGGTCGCCGCGGTGGTCACCGCACCACCTCCGAGAGAGAGCACACCGGGTGAGTCGAGAAACTCGCGCACCACTTCTGCTTCTCGTGCGCGAAACCAGTACTCTCCCTGGTCGGCAAAAATCTCGGGAATCGGGCCGTAGCGGGTTTTGAGCACCGTGTCGGTGTCCACAAAGGGTTCGGACATACGCGTGGCGAGGATTTTGCCGATTTTGGTCTTACCGGAGGCCGGTGGTCCCACGAGTACCACCCGAGGACGCTGACTACTCACCGTGGGACGCCGGCGCGGTCTTGAGCGTGTCCGGGATTGACTCCAGGTAGGCCTGCAGGTTGCGCGAGACTTCGCCGAGCGAGTCTCCCCCGCACTTTTCCAACACTGCCCCCGCAATCACCAGGGCGACCATGGCTTCTGCCACGACCCCCGCGGCTGGCACCGCACACACGTCGGAGCGCTGGTGGTGGGCACCGGCTGCTTCCCCCGAGCTGGTGTCGATGGTGCGCAGCGCTTTGGGAACCGTCGAAATGGGTTTCATCCCCGCGCGGACCCGAAGCACTTCCCCAGTGCTCATGCCCCCTTCAATTCCTCCGGAATGTCCGGTGACACGCTGGGCTCCATCGGGGCCGGGAACAATTTCGTCGTGGGCGAGAGAGCCGGGCACGGTGGTGGTGTGAAAACCGTCACCCACTTCGACGCCCTTAATCGCCTGGATGCCCATCAGGGCCGCCGCGAGTCGCCCATCGAGTCGACGATCCCACTGGACATAGGAACCCAGACCGGGGGGCATGCCGTGGACGACGACCTCGACCACGCCGCCGAGGGTGTCTCCCGATTTATGGGCCAGGTCCACGCGCTCCACCATCGCCTGTGACGTGTCCGGATGGGCACAGCGCATCGGGTCTGAATCGATGCGCTCGATCTCCGATGCGAGAGGGGGTGGAACATCGCGGGGCACCTCCACGCCCTCGATCGCGACGGTGTGGCTAATGAGCTCAATGCCGAGGGGTTTCAAGAATGCTGCGGCGATAGCGCCGAGTGCGACCCGGGCCGCGGTTTCTCGAGCGCTGGCGCGCTCGAGCACGGGCCGGGCGTCATCGAAGGCGTACTTTTGCATACCGGCAAGATCCGCGTGGCCAGGCCGCGGCCTGGTCAAAGCTCCGGCGCGCGCGCCAGTGAGTTCCTCTGCGTCCACCGGCCACGGGCTCATGACTTTTTCCCACTTCGGCCATTCGGTGTTACCGATGCGCAAAGCGATCGGACCACCCTGGGTGACGCCGTGGCGAATACCGCCGGAGACGAACAGCGCATCGGCTTCGAACTTCATCCTCGCGCCGCGACCATAGCCGAGACGGCGCCTGGCGAGTGCCTCTTGAATCTCGTCTTCGCTCACCTCGACTCCGGCAGGCAGCCCTTCGAGCAGGGCGACAAGTTCCGGTCCGTGTGATTCACCCGCGGTTAACCATCGAAGCATGTCGCCTATTGTTTCACGGATGTCTGGGTGGCATCCTCGCCCGGTTCAGCCTCAATCGCCTGCCACATGGCCTCCAGCACCCGGGCCTCATCGTCCAGGGGCTGTTGACTATCGCCGTTGACGAAGGCTCTGAGCTGACCGAGGGCTTGGTAGACGAGCATCGACCGGCCAGAGACCACCGCGTGCGCGGAGTGTGACCAGGTGCGCGCGAGCACACTGGGCCACGGCTCATAGGCGATGTCAAAAAGCTTCGCGTGAGTTGCCTGGTCAACAAGGCCTGGAGCGTCGGGGACAACCCCACCGGGCAGCGTGGAAATGACCCAGTCGGCGTGCTCTTCGGGAACATCATCGAAGGTCGATACCCGAGGGCTAAGCCCCAGTGTCTGTGCGAGGACCTCGGTGACGCGGGCGCGCTCGGGGCTTCTCACCAGCAGCGTGACCTGCTCGGGCACGTCTTGCGCCAGCGCGTAGAGCACCGCTCGGGCCGTAGCCCCGGCCCCCAACAGCCACACGCGTTGTCCAGCACTTCCCCCGGCGTCGCTTAGCGCGCGCCAGGCACCCCACCAGTCGGTGTTATCGAGCCACCAGCCCTGCGGGCCCTTCACCGCCGTGTTGGCCGCCTGCAGGAGATCAACCGGGCCTCGATGCTCTGAAATCTCATCGAGGGCCACCTCCTTCAGCGGCATGGTCAGCGACAGGCCGTGCACCTCGGGCCCGAGGGTCGAAAAGTACTGGGCAAACTGCCCCGCGTTCACCTCCCGGCGGCGATACTCCCAGTCGAGGCCCAAGAGGCCATAGGCACCGCGGTGTAGCTGGGGGGATCGACTGTGTCGTATCGGTGAGCCCCAGACTTCGAAGCGTCGGCTATTCGCAGTAGACGGCATTGTCGATATTGTCACACCACTCGCGAAGCAGCGCGACCGCGCCATCGTGTTCAGCAAGGGTGTTCGAGAATTTTGTCTCTCCCGACTGGAGGTTCACCGTCACAAAGTATTTCCAGTCCCCCTCGGCCGGCTCCAGCACAGCGTCCAGGGCGATATCGCCGGGCAGGCCAATCGGGCCGACGGGAAGTCCGGTGTAGTAGTAGGTGTTGTAGGGGTTGTCGGCATTCTCTCTGGCTTCATCACTCGTCCAGACGGTCCCGAACGTGTTTTCCCAGTAGGTCACCGTCGAGTCAAACTGGAGAGCCATGCCGTCTTCTAAACGGTTATCGATGACCGCCGCGACCTTGAAGAAATCTTCTGGCTCCTTGGCTTCGCGTTGGACGAGGGCCGCCTTGGTGAGTACTTCGTGTCGTTGCTCGGCTGAGACCCCGCGATCATCAAGTCGCGTCAGCATTTCGTCGACCATTTCTTGGATGAGTGCACTGGCACTCGTTCCGGGTTCTACTTCGTAGGTCGCGGGAAACAGGTAGCCCTCGAGGGGTTGAAGGTAGGTATTCTCCGCCGGAGGTGTCACGCCGTACACGCTCGGGTCGGCAATCGCCGCCTCGAGATCGGCCAGCGGGATATCGGAATTCTCGGCAATGGTTTCGATTGCTTGGGTGACCGAGCGGCCTTCGGGAATCGTGATGCGATAGAGCAGGCGGTTATCCGAATCCTGCAGCGCGTCGATCGCGGCGCTACCGGACATCTCACTGCGCAAGCGGTACGTGCCCGGCTGGAAGGTCACACTGGTGTCCTCTAAGAGCAGCTGGTAGACCGACTCAAAGGATGCGGTCACACCCTGATCGGCCAGTTTTCTCGCCACATCTTCGCCGATGTCGCCCTGTTCAACGACGATGAGCACTTCGTCGCTTGAGCCTTCCCCGGCGTAGTCGGGAATTTCTTCTTCACCGAGATAGGCGAGAACCCGGTCGCCGTATTGACCCCAGGCCCACCACCCCGACCCCGCGATTCCCGCGATGACGACCAGCACGATGATGAGGATGAGCGCACCGGCACTCCGACCGCTCTCTCGGCGATCGCGACGGGGGCGTTGCTCGGGCTGGTCTGGCTCGTCGTCGGGCTGGCTCGAACCACGAAGCAGAGCTTCAAACTCATCGTCGCTCATGAACCATCCTCAGGTCTGCCGACCGAATTGTCCGGGGCGTGACCACCACCGCCGGTTTCACTATCCAGTGAATGTTGCAAAATGATAACAGCCGAGGCCTGGTCAATCACACGTCGCTGATTTTTTGCGCTGTGACCGCGGCCCCGGAGGACCCCGCTGGCCTGCACGGTGGTCAGTCGCTCGTCGACGAGTCGCACCGGGCAGTCGAGTGCCTGGTCCAACTCGCCGGCAAACGCCTCGGCGTCCGCTGTCGACGCCGTGTGGGCGCCGGAGAGGCTAATGGGTTTGCCGACAATGACTTCGACCACCTCGTATTCGACGGCGAGGCTCACCAACCTCCCGAGCGCCTCAGCACGCGGTGCGCTCTCGACGGGGACCGCGAGAACACCGTCGGGATCGGACCGGGCGATGCCCACCCGGGCTGTGCCCACATCGACACCGAGGCGCACACCCCGCGGTGGCATCGCGCGAGTCACAACTGGCTGAGGTGTTGGCGAGCAGCGTCGAGCGCCGGGTCGAGTCCTGCCACATCGGGTCCACCACCCTGGGCGAGCTGGGCTTTTCCGCCTCCGCCTCCGCCCACCATGGCGACCGACTCTTTCACCATGTCGCCGGCGTTCACGCCGAGGTCCACCGCCTCGGAGTTTGCCACCACAATGAGGGTGGCCCGACCAGAGATGTCGGCACCGAGCACCACCACACCGGCCCCGGAGCCCAGGCGCTGCAGCACGTTCTGTGCAACGTGTCGTAAATCATCGGCACTGGCCACGTCGTCTGCTCGGCCGAGCACCGCGCGAAGCGCGCCAAATTCAGTGGCCGTGGGGACCAAGCGGTCAATTGCGCCACCCAGGCCCTTCTGGGTCAGACTTTCGATGGTTTTTTCCATCTGCTTGACCTGGTTGATGAGCTCGTCGATGCGGGTGGGAATCTCCTCCCGGGGAGCCTTGAGGGTCTGCTGAAGACCGGCGACTAGTTCGCGCTCACGGCTAAATTCAGTAAGAGCGTCCATCCCCACGAAGGCTTCCACGCGCCTCGCGCCGGCACTAATCGACGATTCGTGCACCAGGTTAATCACGCCAATCTGGGCCGAGGAGGACACGTGCGTACCCGCACACAACTCCCTGGACCAGGGCCCTCCAATGTCGACCATACGGACCGTATCGCCGTATTTTTCACCAAACAGCGCCATCGCACCGAGCGACTTGGCCTCATCGATGGGAAGTACCCGGGTGCTCACTTCCAAATCATCGTGAATCGCGCGGTTGGCGATGGCTTCAATTTCGTGTTTTTGTTCCGCGGCCAGGCTGTGGGTCCAGGAAAAATCGAGACGCATGTAGCCGGAACGGTTGAGCGAACCCGCCTGGGTGGCGTGTGGCCCCAGAGTGTCTCGAAGGGCCGCGTGGATCAGGTGGGTCGCCGAATGGGCCTGGCGGGCTCGACGACGGTTTGGCTCATCGACCAGCACTTCGACGCTCTGGCCCACGGCCAACTCGCCCTGGTCCACGTGCACCGTGTGGGAAATGAGACCCTGAATGGGCCGCTGCACGTCGAGGACACTGGCGACCATTCCGGGAGCTTCGAGGGTGCCGTGGTCGGCCACCTGACCGCCAGATTCGGGGTAGAGGGTCGTCTCCGCGAGGATGACTTCGGCAGTGTCACCGGCGCCCACTGACGCCACGGCGACGCCGTCACGAATGAGACCCACCACACTGGAGTCGTTTCGCAGGTCGTCGTAGCCCAAAAACACCGTCTCGCCCAGCTGGCGATACTCGCCGTAGACGGCGGTGTCTGCCACCTGGGCGCGTTTTTTCTTCGCGTCCTGTTTGGCGCGGTCACGCTGCTGTTCCATCAGGCGAGAAAAGCGCTCCTGGTCAACTCCGAGGCCCGCCTCGTCCGCCATTTCCAGGGTCAGATCGATGGGGAAACCGTAGGTGTCGTGCAGCACGAAGGCGGTATCGCCATCGAGCGTGGCCTGACCGGCCTCGCTGGCTTTGGACACGGCCACGTCGAGGATGGTGGTGCCGGCTTCCAGCGTGCCGAGAAAGGACTCTTCTTCCGCGGCGGCCAGCGACAGTGTGCGAGAAAATTCGCTCGCGACCTCCGGGTAGGCCGGTGCCATGGCGTCTTTTGACGCGCTAAACAGCTCGGGGAAGCTCGCGTCCTTCACGCCGAGTAACTGCATCGACCGGATTGAGCGGCGCAGGAGGCGACGCAGGACATAGCCGCGCTGGTCGTTACTGGGTGCGACACCGTCGGTCATCAGCATCAGGGCGCTTCGCACGTGGTCGGCGACGACTCGCATCCGGACGTCATCGAGCGCGTCTGCGCCGTAGTTCCGTCCGGAGAGTTCGGCTGCGCGGTCCAACACCGGGCGCACCTGATCGATTTCGTACATGTTGGACACGCCCTGTTTGATGAAGGCGACGCGCTCCATGCCCATTCCGGTGTCGATGTTTTTCTGCGGGAGCTCGCCCACCACATCGAAGTCGACTTTGCTTCGCACGTTGTCGATGGAGTACTGCATGAACACGAGGTTCCAGAGTTCCAAATATCGACTGTCGTCGACCGCGGGTCCACCGTCGGGACCAAATTCGCTTCCGCGGTCGAAATAGATTTCAGAACACGGCCCCGCGGGGCCGGCTTGGCCGGTCGACCAGTAATTGTCTTCGCGGCCCATGCGCTGGATTCTGGAGGTCGGCACCCCGGCCACTTTTTGCCAGAGTTCGTAGGCCTCGTCGTCTTCCTCATAGACGGTCACCCACAGGTCAGAGTCGCGAAAACCCAGGCCGCCGTCTGATTCCGAGCTGGTCAGTAACTCCCAGGCGAAGCCGATCGCGCCCTCTTTGAAGTAATCGCCGAAGGAAAAATTGCCGTTCATTTGAAAAAACGTGCCGTGTCGGGTGGTTTTGCCCACTTCTTCAATGTCGAGCGTGCGAATGCACTTTTGCACGCTCGTGGCGCGATCAAACGGGGAAGGAACGACCCCCGTGAGGTAGGGAATAAAGGGCACCATTCCCGCGACGGTAAACATCAGGGTGGGGTCGTCGCTCACCAGGGAGGCCGACGGGACGACCGTGTGTTCGCGGTCGCCAAAATAGGTCAACCACCGACGTTGGATTTCTGCGGTGTCCATTAGCTCACCTCTTGGTGTCCATTAGCAGGACCCACTAAGAGCGACCCGGCTGACGAAAGCCCTCAATCACGCCGTCGACGAAGCCCTGCACGGAATGGTCGGTGCGGGCGAGAATCACTCGACCCCGCTCACTTCGACCGGCCAAGAGCACCAGAACGACCCCGGCGACAACGCCGAAGATTAACCCTCCGAGAGCTCTCATGCGACACTCCTTGTCCGTTGGTCGCCACCGGCGGTGTGGCTGCCGGCGGACGGACCACTAGCGTGCGGCGTAATACTCCACAACCAACTGAACCTCACAGGTCACCGGGACTTCTTCGCGCTTGGGGCGGCGAAGGAGGGTGGCCTGCAGCGTTTCGATGTTGACCTCGAGGTAACCGGGAACGGGGGGCAACACGTCTTGGTGCGCGCCGGCCGCGGCCACCTGGAAGGGGTCGCGCTCTTCCGAGCGGGGCTTGACGTGAATCATCTGGTCGGGCTTCACCCGAAAAGACGGCCGGTCCACGATCTGCCCGTTGACCATGATGTGCCGGTGGACGACGAGCTGCCTGGCCTGAGCGGTCGAGCGGGCGAAGCCCGCGCGCAAGACGAGTGCGTCGAGGCGCATTTCCAGCAATTCGACCAGCGATTCACCGGTCAGACCCGGCGCTTTACGGGCTTCTTCGAAGGTGCGTCGCAGCTGGGCTTCGCGGATACCGTATTGGGCGCGCAAGCGCTGCTTTTCGCGCAGGCGCACCGCAAAGTCACTGTCGGTTTTGCGGCGGGTGCGGCCGTGCTGGCCGGGAGCGTAGGGGCGCTTTTCGAGGTGGCGCTGGGCTTTTGGGGTAAGCGGAATACCGAGGGCGCGCGAGAGGCGCACCTTGCTGCGGGTACGTGACGTAGAGGACACGGATTAATTTCTCCTTATAAGTGGCAACCAAGACGCAGTGCTCATTCCAGAGGGAAAGACTTCACTGCCGAGGCACCCGGCTACAAAGTGCCATTCGGTCTCATGCCCCCAGCCGCTGGGGCGTTTTCAACCGAGCCATAATGCTAGCACGAGCCAGGCTAAGCCCCGGATACGCCCGATTCACCGGATTCCCCGGCCTCCTCTGGGTGGTGGGGCTGGTTGGGTTGTTGCTGCTCCCCGTCGATGATGCCGCGAAGGACCCGATACCTCGCCTGCAGTTCTGATTCACGGCCGCGCGTTGTCGGTTGGTAATAGCGGGCAGTGCGCAACGTCTCGGGTAAATACTGCTGCTCAGCGACACCACGCGGGGCGTCGTGGCTGTAGCGATAGCCCTGGCCGTGGCCCAACCCCTCAGCACCGGGGTAATGCGCGTCTCGCAAATGAGCCGGGACAGTGCCCGCCTTGCCCTCTCGAATGTCGGCAATTGCCTGGTTGATCCCGCGGTAGGCCGCATTCGATTTCGGTGCCAGCGCTAAATACACGGTCGCTTCTGCCAGAGGAATGCGCCCCTCGGGCATCCCGATAAAGCTCACCGCATCGGCAGCGGCCATCGCCACGACCAGTCCTTGGGGGTCGGCGAGGCCAATATCTTCCGAGGCGAGAATCACCAGGCGCCTGGCGATAAAGCGGGGGTCCTCCCCCGCTTCCACCATGCGGGCCAGGTAGTGCAGGGCGGCATCGGCGTCGCTACCGCGCACCGATTTGATGAACGCCGAGACCACGTCGTAGTGCTGATCACCATCCCGGTCGTAGGTCACCAGCGCCACATCGAGAGCGTGGGCGAGGTCATCCTCACTAATCTCCACGGGCTGGGTCGAACCGCCCGAGGCGCCCGCCACATCGCCACTGTCCTGCCCACTACGACCCCAGGCGACCGAGGCTGCCGCTTCCAACGCGGTGAGTACTCGTCGGGCGTCACCGCCCGATCGGGCGATGAGCGCGTCGAGTACACCCTCACCGAGGGTGTACCGGCCGTCTAGCCCGCGGGGACTAGAAAGCGCACGATCGACCACCGCGGCCAGGGCCTCTTCGCCGAGACCCCGCAGGGTCAACAGCACGCTTCGAGACAGCAGGGGCGAGATGACCGAAAACGACGGGTTTTCTGTGGTCGCGGCGATGAGCACGACGACACCGTTTTCTACCCCGGGAAGGAGCGCGTCCTGTTGAGCTTTTGAGAAGCGATGGATTTCGTCGAGAAACAACACCGGAGGCGAAGAGCCCACATCCAGGGCACGCCTGGCCTGTTCCATCGCGTCTCGCACGTCTTTAACCCCCGCGCTCACTGCCGAGAGTTCCACAAATTCCCGATTTGACGACTGCGCGATCACTTTCGCCAGGGTCGTTTTGCCGACACCAGCCGGACCCCACAAAATTACCGACGTCCCCGGCTGGTCCGAGGTCGATTCGGCGAGTGCTCGAAGGGGCGACCCGGGCACCAACAGGTGGTCCTGACCGATCACGTCGTCGAGAGTGCGCGGTCGCATGGCCGCAGCGAGGGGCGCCCTCTGGGAGAACAACCCCGGTTGGCCTGACATGGCCCCATGCTAGTTGGCGCCCGGTACCAGCCGGCGTGTTCTTCGTGTGGTGGGGGGCGGGCCTACAATGAGGGAAGTTTTGTTCCCGCACAGGAAGGCCCACCGTGGCCCGTTCACGCTCACAGGATGACCGCTCCCAGCGCCTCAAGGTGTATCGCGCGCACCAGATCGTCCACGACACCCAGGTCACGAGGCGACTGCGCGACCAGTGGGGTGCGGGGCTGATCATGGTGGCGGCCGTCACGGTGGCCTCGCTCGGCTACTGGGCGTGGGCGTCGGTCGGACCCGGCTCGGTGACAGTGGCCGAAGAGTCTGACGAGCCCGGCGACTCTGAGGAGGCCGGGGAAGAATTTGAGGACGCACTCAGTGACGTGCTCGGCGACGAACCCGTCGTCAACGACGACACCGTGCCCGATATTGGCCTCAGCGAGTTTCGCAACTGGGACGCCGAGATGGCAATCGACGACGCGCAACTCGAGCTATCGCTCAATGGCTTTTTAGCACCCCAGGCTGTCGCGAACTTTCTGGAGCTCTCCCGAAACGGTTTCTACGAGGGTGTTTCCTGCCACCGGCTCACCACTGAGGGCATTTTCGTGCTGCAGTGCGGCGATCCCGAAGGGACCGGCCAGGGTGGCCCCGGGTACACCTTTGGGCCCATCGAAAACGCGCCGGAAGACGACGTGTATCCCGCGGGGAGTCTCGCCATGGCCCGTGTGGGTGGCGACGAGGCGAGTATGGGAAGCCAGTTCTTTATCGTCTACGACGACAGCACCATCCCCTCCGATGAGGCCGGTGGTTACACGGTCTTTGGTTCCATCGACTCAGGACTCGATCAGCTCGTGACAGATGTCATCGACCAGGGCACAGCGGACGATGTCGCGGATGGAGAACCGGTCGCACCGGCAGAAATCGGGAATATCACAATCCGATAAGACTCTTGCCGTTGGCACTTCCCAGACAGAGGGCGGTGTGTAGGCTAATCGGCGCCGGGACTACTGGCGTGGAAAGCATGGAGGACATGGTCGAGACCACACACCCTTGGGGTCGTGTCACAGACAGCGGCACCGTCGAGGTGCGCATCGGTGACGAGTGGCACGCGGTCGGTGCCTACCCCGACGGCACGCCGGAAGAAGCGATGGCGCTGTTTGTGCGCAAGTTCGCTGACCTGGAATCCCAGGTGAAACTCGCCGAGGACCGCCACAAGGCGGGCGCTCCCGCCAAGGACATTCAAAAAAGTGTCACCGCACTGCAATCTGCGCTGGAGACACCGAGCGCCGTGGGCGACCTGGAGTCACTAAAAGCTCGCGTCGCCACGCTCGCCGGGGCTCTCGGTGAGCTCGCCGCACAGCAGTCCAAGGAGCGCGAGGCGGCCGTGGCCGCCGCCACCGAAGAGCGCGAGAAAATCGTGGTCGAGATCGAAGCACTAGCCTCCGGTGATCTCAGTCAGGTGCGCTGGAAAGACACCACCGCGAAAGTGGACGCGCTGTTCGAATCCTGGAAAACCCAGCAACAGGAGGGCCCGAAGCTCCCGAAGGCGACCGCCGATGCGCTGTGGAAGCGCTTCCGCAATGCCCGACACACTCTCGATCGCGCCCGCCGGTCACACTTCCAGGCCCGGGACAAACTCGTGAAGGAAGCAAAGGGTGCAAAACGCGAGCTCATCGAGCAGGCCCAAGGTCTGGCCGAAAAAGGGGCGGCTGGAATCCCCGCGTACCGCGAACTCCTGGAAGCATGGAAAAAAGCCCCGCGCGCCACGCGCGCTATCGAGGACCAGCTGTGGGCCCAATTTAAGGCCGCCGGCGATGTCCTCTACCAGGCCAAGACCGCCCAGGTAGCCGCCGAAGATGAGGCGAACAGGGAAAACGGTGAACAAAAAGCCGCGCTCATCGAAGAATTTTCGGACATTTTGACCCTCACCGACCACCGTCAAGGCCTCGAGCGGATCCGCCTCTTTCACGAGCGGTCAAAGAAAATCGGTCCGGTACCCCGCGCTCAGGTCAAGGCTCTCGACGCGAAAGTCGCCGCTTTCGACAAACACGTCAAGAAGCTCGAAGCCGAACACTGGGATAAGTCCAACCCGGAAAAGCAGGCCCGAAGCGAGAGCTTTCTGAACCAAATCGATGAGGACATCGAACGACTGCAGGGCAAAAAGAGCGCGGCGGACGCCGCCGGCAACGCCGAAGAGGCAGAGCGCATCCAATCCGAGTTGGACACCAAACTCGCCTGGCGCACTGTCCTCACCGACGCGTAAAACCCCAGTTGTCCCCAGATTCATCACCTCCCTCGCAAAGAGTCATCCCCGTCGCCATAATCCGGCGATGCGATCACCACAACTAAGCGACACAGAACGCCACGCCCGCCACCTGGACGGAGAGGTGTGGCGTATTCAAAGCCTCTATGGGGACCGGCCAGAGCCCCCACTAAGAGAAGAACGAGCAGCACTGCTCGCCAGGCGACTGCCGGAGTGGGCGGTCGCCGCCGGGAACACAGCCGGCTGGGTGTGGACCGGTCTGGGCAAGCCCGAGCCCTGGGCACTAATCTGCGCGACGCGACCGGCGCTCTCGCCGATCGCACGGACTCAGTGGCACCCCCGAGCAAAACCTCTGGAGCGGCTCGAACTGACGACCATCCGCGGTCTGCGCCTCCTGGCACGACAAAACTGTGTGGCGGATCTGCTCCGACACCGCGGTGAAGACGACGTCGCTGCCGCTCAGTTATATTTGCTCACCACCGAAGACGAATTAGCGCAGATGGTCTCCCGACTGCGTGAGGACATGAATCCCCCCGCGCGGGACCGTGCGAGGCGTCGGGTCGCCCAGGTGCGCCAGTGGTGGCGCGATCACCCCGTCGTGACGCGATAGACGTCGTAGACGGCGTCGATCTTGCGCACCGAATTGAGTACCCGCTCCAAGTGGCTCACGTCACCCATTTCAAACACAAATCGACTAATCGCCAGCCGATCGTCCGAGGTGTGCACGGTGGCGGAGAGAATGTTGACGTGGTGTTCGGTGAGTACCCGGGTCACGTCGGAGAGCAAACCGGGGCGGTCGAGAGCTTCGATTTGAATTTGAACCAAGAACACGGCCCCTTTGGTCCCCGCCCATTCGACGTCGATCATGCGCTCGGGGCTGTCCATCAAACTCGAGATGTTCGTGCAATCACTGCGGTGAACGCTCACGCCCGTCCCCCGGGTGACAAAACCGTGGATTTTATCCCCGGGTACCGGGGTGCAGCACTTGGCCAGTTTCACCAGAATGTCGGGGGCTCCGCGCACCAACACCCCCGATTCGCTCGTGCGGGTGGGTAATTTGGTCGGAGCAGCGGTGGCCGACTCGTAGTCTTCATCGGCCGAAGACTTGTCATCGGCGATGGCGAGAAGCTTTTCGATGACCGATTGGGTGGACACCCTGCCTTCGCCGACTGCCTGATAGAGCGCCTCCACCCCATCCAGGTGCAACTGGCTTCCCAGGGTGTCGAGCGCATCACCGGACATCAGCCGTTTCATCGGCATATTCTGTTTGCGCATCGCGCGGACAATGGCTTCTTTGCCCTGTTCGATGGCCTCATCGCGTCGCTCTTTGGTAAACCACTGCCGGATTTTGGAGCGCGCACGATGGGAACTCACAAAGTTCAGCCAGTCTTGGCTGGGGCCCGCGTCGGGGTTTTTGGCCGTGAAGACTTCCACCGTGTCACCGCTGCCCAATTCGGTATCCAGCGGCACCAGGCGCCCGTTGACCCGCGAACCCATGGTCCGGTGGCCCACTTCGGTGTGCACGGCGTAGGCAAAATCGACGGGAGTCGCCCCGGCCGGCAGGCCAATCACTTTCCCTTTCGGGGTGAACACGTAGACCTCTTTGGCGCCGATTTCAAACCGCAGCGTGTCTAAGAATTCTTCTGGGTCTTTGGCTTCTTCCTGCCAATCGGCGAGGTGCGCGAGCCACACCATTTCGGTCTGCTGGGTGCTCGGTTGGGATTCTTCGGCGTCTCGGCGCTGGCGCTCCCGATCCTTGGTGTCTTTACTGCCCTCTTTGTACTTCCAGTGCGCCGCGACTCCGTATTCGGCCCGTTGGTGCATCTCGTGGGTCCGAATTTGAATCTCGACGGGCCGACCCTCCGGTCCAAACACTGTGGTGTGCAGTGACTGGTAGAGGTTGAACTTCGGCGTGGCGATGTAGTCCTTAAAACGGCCCGACATCGGATTCCACCTCGCGTGGACCGCACCGAGTGCTGCGTAGCAGTCACGGATGCTGCCGACCACCACGCGAATGCCGGTGAGGTCGTGAATATCGGAAAAATCACGGCCGCGCCGGACCATTTTTTGATAAATCGAATAAAACTCTTTGGGTCGACCACCGATGTCGGCCTTGACTTTTGCCTGGCGCAGATCGGCCCGAACCTGTTCGATCACCCCTTCGACGAAGGCCTCCCGTTCGGGACTGCGATCGCGCACCAGGGATTCAATTTCGACGTAGAGCTTCGGATTCAACACCGCGAAGGACAGGTCCTCCAGCTCCGCTTTAATCGTCTGAATACCCATCCGGTGCGCGAGGGGCGCATAAATCTCGAGGGTTTCTTTGGCTTTGCGAGACGCCGATTCGGGGTCGACAAAACCCCAGGTTCGGGCATTGTGCAGGCGATCAGCGAGCTTCACTACCAGGACCCGGATGTCTTTGGACATCGCGACAATCATCTTGCGCACCGTCTCGGCCTGGGCCGCGTCGCCGTATTTCACCCGGTCGAGTTTGGTCACACCGTCGACGAGCATGGCCACTTCGTCGCCGAAATCCGCCCGCAGTGACTCCAACGCATAACCGGTGTCTTCTACCGTGTCGTGCAACAGCGCAGCCGCAATGGTTTTGGGCCCGAGGCCAAGCTCAGCCAAAATTTGGGAGACCGCCAAAGGGTGGGTGATGTAGGGCTCACCGCTGTGGCGCTTTTGCCCCTCGTGGGCCACCTCAGCGACCCGGTAGGCCCGCTCGATCAGTCCAAGATCCGCCCGCGGGTGCGTGCGCTTAATGGTGCGCAGGAGAGTGTCGAGGCCTTCACTCGGCGGGGCTTTGGAAAATAGGCGCGGCAGAAATTGACGAAACGCCTGAAATTGTGTGCTTTGGGTTTCGACAGCCACGAATCACCTCCGCTTGAGTCACCCCCAGTCTAGGAGGCACAGCCCGCAGAGAGACTCAGTGACGCCTCAGAAGCGACTCCTAGCGCACCGCACCGGAGCTGGCGACAGGAGCCACTTCTTTTCGACGACCCTGCTTCCTCGCCTCGGGCTCGTTTTCGCGCAGGTGAACATACATCGGTGCGGCGATAAAAATCGTCGAGTAGGTCCCCGCCAAGATGCCGATGAACAGGGCAAGCGCAATATCCCGCAGTGTTCCTGCACCCAAGAGCAGTGAACCGATGAACAAAATCGCTCCGACGGGGAGGACTGCGACCACCGAGGTGTTAATCGAGCGGACGAGGGTTTGGTTCACCGCGAGGTTCACCGAATCGGCAAATGTCCGACTCGATTCCTCGCCGTCTTCGGCCGTGTTCTCCCGCACTTTGTCAAAGACCACCACCGTGTCGTAGAGGGAATAACCGAGGATCGTCAAGAACCCGATCACGGCTGCCGGGGTGATTTCAAAACCGAGCACCCCGTAGATGCCCGCCGTGATAATCAAATCGTGAAGGAGCGCGGTCATCGCCGCCAGAGACATTTTCCAGGTTCTGAAATACAGCGCCATCACCGCACTGACCAGCACGAGAAAGACCGCCAGTGCCCTCAGCGCTTGGGTGGTGATGTCTTGACCCCAGGTCGCTCCGATAAACGATGAGGCCACCTCGCTCACCGGGACGTCGTAGGCCTCAGCCAGTTCGACCCGAATCAGTTCGGTCTGCTCCGTGGTCAACTGTTCTGTTTGCACCCGCACCGAGTCGCCACCGACAATCGAGACTCGAGGGTTCGAGCCGACGCCGACGACATCGTTGACCGTGTCGATCGCGGTGGTTTCCACGATTTGCGCCGGCTGCGACACACGAAACTCCGAACCGCCGAGGAATTCAATTCCGAAGACAAAACCTCCGCGAAGCGTTGTGATGACAATCGCGAAGAGCACCACGCCCGCTCCGATGAGATACCAGAGCATTCGTCGACCGACGAAGTCGAAGGACTTTTCCCCGGTATATAGACCGTTTCCAAAACGCGTGAGCATGGACATTATGTGATCCTCCCCGCACCGCGGTCTGCGGCTTCCGCTTCGGCCGCCTTTCGCTCGGCAATAGTCTGGCGCCGCTTCGCTTCTCCGCGACTGCGCTCCCGGGCCGTCTTATCGACCGCGACGGGTTCCCTAAAGCGCGCGCGGCCGCGATAGACCGCCCCGAGTGCCTGTGGGTCAAGACCGGAAAGCGGGTGACCACTGGCAAAGAACCTGGTGCGCCCCAGAAGCTGCATCACCGGGTGGGTAAACAGCGCCACAATGATGAGGTCGACCACGGTCGTGACCCCCAAGGTGAACGCGAAACCTCTCACGTTTCCCACCGCCAAAAGGTAGAGGGTGACCGCGGCAATGAAACTCACGGCATCCGAGGCGAGGATGGTTCTAAACGCTCGCTTCCAGGCGGCTTGAATCGCGGATTCGAGCATTCGCCCGTCTCGCAACTCGTCTCGAATGCGCTCAAAGAACACAATGAACGAATCGGCGGTAATACCGATTGCCACGATGAGTCCCGCGACTCCGGCCAGCGAGAGTCGATATCCCTGGGCATTAGAGAGATAAGTGATGACGAAATAGGACAGTACGAACGCCGTCGTGAGGCTGAAGACCGTCACCAAGCCCAACAGGCGGTACTGGAAAAGCGAATAGAGCACCACCAGTATGAGACCGATGAGTGCCGCGATGAGTCCGCTCTGGAGTTGGGAGACGCCCAAGGTGGCCGAGATGGTTTCTGACGATTGGACTTGGAACCCAATGGGTAGAGCACCGAACTTCAGCTGATCCGCCAGGATCGCCGCAGACTCCTGGGTGAAATTTCCCGAAATTTGTGGGTTGCCGTCGGTAATGGCCGCCAGAGTCCGCGGAGCAGAAATCACCCGACCGTCGAGGACAATCGCAAACTGGTTTTGTACCCCGGGAAGCGTAATCAGGCGTTCCGTGACCTCACGAAATCCCGCCGTGCCCTCCGAGTCGAATTCGATGAAGACGCCGTAGTCGTTCGTGGGCGCTCCGTTTGGTCCCGCGATGAGCCCAGACGATGCGTCAGCAATTGACTCGCCACCGACCTCCACGGGCCCCAGAATGAAGCGCTCAAACCCGTCTTGGGAGCAGGTCACCAGGGGCAGGTTGGGGTCTGCGACGTTGGCCCCGCTGGTGTCCAATTCGAAACAGTTAATGGACTGGTACTCGGCGTCAATTTCTGGAGTGATCCACGCCAAATCGCTGGCGCTGGTCGGCTCGACCCGCTCCTGATCGTCTGGCGACTCGGGCGCCTCGACGGGCTCGACCGGCTCGGTATTGGCCGCACCCGCAATCAAGACGGGACGAAATTCTAGTTTCGCCGACGAACGAATCCGCTCCAGGGTCGCTTGGTCGGGCTCACCGGGGATGCCCACCACGATGTTTTCCCCACCCTGGGTGGTGACTTCCGCTTCTGCCACACCGCTGGAGTCCACCCGCTGCCTGATGATGGAGACGGCCTGATTCAGCTGTTCTTCACTGACGCTTTGGTTCTCCGCGAGCCTGGGCTCCAGGATAATTTGGGTTCCACCCTGCAGATCGAGCGCGAGCTTGGGGACCCAGGACCCTGCCTGGCCAAATACCGCCAAGGCGTTTCCCCCGACCAGCAGGGCGAAAATGACTCCCAACCAGATAAGGGATCGCGCGGCTTGGCGCGCAACGCTTCTTTTGGCCATCAGAGAGTAAGGGTATGGGTGAGTTCGGGATTACGAATCGCGAGACTCGCGTCCGGCGTCATCGGCGGAGGTCTCCGCGGATTCTTCGAGAGCTTCGGGTTCGTCGTGAATGATTTTGGTCAGCACCTGGCGGTGTACGCGCAGGATGGTGCCGGAGCCGGCGTCAATTGTCGCCACATTGGTCTCATCGTCAATGGCCATCACGGTGGCGAAAAGCCCGAAGGAGGTCATCACTTCGGCTCCGGGAACCAGGTTGTCTTGGAGCTCCTGCTGGGCCTGGCGCTGCTTACGCGAGTTTCGGAACATGAAAAAAATCAGCAACCCTAGGGCTGCGATCATAAACAGACTAAAAGGATCCACGGTGCTCCACCTCTTCCACGACACAAAGCCCGACGTCTCGGGCACCCCTGCAACTATAGGTCATTGAGCGTGGGAGCATCACGACCCAGGTGCTGCCACGCCATCGGGGTGGCGATTCGGCCTCGGGGGGATCGGACGATAAAGCCCTGACGCACCAAAAAAGGTTCGACCACGGATTCAATCGTCTCGGCTTCTTCGCCCACCGACACCGACAACGTTCCCAGTCCTACCGGCCCCCCACCGAAGCGCCCAATCAGGATTTCCAGCACTTGGCGGTCCAACCGATCCAAACCCCAGTCATCCACGTCGTAGAGCTCGAGCGCGGCCTTCGCATTATCGAGTGTGGCGTGGCCGCCGTGAACCAGTGAATAGTCCCGCACCCGCCGAAGCAGGCGGTTTGCGATTCGGGGCGTGCCCCTCGAGCGTTTCGCTATTTCGGCCAAAGCCTGCTCGTCGGCATCGATGGTGAGAACACTCGCGGAGCGGCGCACCACGGCGGCGAGTTCCTCGGTGCTGTAAAACTCAAGGTTTGCGGTAAACCCGAAACGATCGCGCAGAGGGTTTGGCAAAAGGCCCGAGCGGGTTGTGGCTCCCACGAGGGTGAACGGGGCGAGCTCGAGCGGGACTGTGGTGGCTCCTGGGCCTTTCCCGACCATAATGTCGATGCGGAAATCCTCCATCGCCAGGTAGAGCATTTCCTCCGCGGGCCTCGCCATCCGATGGATTTCGTCAATAAAGAGCACCTCGCCGGGGGTCAGCGCGGAGAGCACTGCCGCAAGGTCTCCCGCGTGTTGAATGGCGGGACCGCTCGACATGCGAAGCGGTGACGTCGATTCTTCGGCGACAATCATCGCCAACGTCGTTTTCCCAAGCCCCGGAGGACCGGCCAGCAGGATGTGATCGGGTGTCCGGTTCTCGAGGCTCGCTGCGCTCAGCAGCAGAGTCAGTTGGCTACGAACTTTCTCCTGGCCGATAAATTCACCCAGCCGGGACGGCCGCAGTGCACCCTCAAACTGCAGTTCCTGGTCGGACTGCGCCGCTGGGTCGACCACGTCACCACTCACCGGCTACCTCCCCTCACGGCTTGTCTGGGGGCCAAGCAGTTGGAGTGCTTTTCGCACCAACTCGGGAACACTGGGGTTTTCGCCCTCGTCCAAAGCAGCCAACATGTCTGCCACTCCCTTTTTCGCCACCCGCTCAGACCACCCCAAACCGACCAGTGCCTGGACGATAGCGGCCTGGTCACCGCCGGAGACCGAACTCTCCACAGCCAACGAGGAGGCGGGAGTGCTCGGCGGAGCCAGTTTGCCCTGCAGGGTGAGCACGATGAGTTTGGCGGTCTTGGGACCAATTCCACTCACCTCGCGAAACGCCGAGTCGTCTTCGCGTGCGATGGCCGAGGCGATGTCATCAGCGGTGTAGTGCTGGAGAACGCCCAGCGCCGACTTTGGCCCCACTCCCCCGACACTGCGCAGCAGATCAAAAAGATCGCGCTCCTCGGCGAGACCAAACCCGGTGAGGCTCATATCGTCCTCGCGCACAATCATCGAAGTGTGCAACAGGGTGTCTTCACCGGGGCGCAACATCTGGGCGGTGCGCTCGGGAACACTGACACTCAAGCCCACCCCGTGGATGTCAATGACCACCGTCTGGCCGTCCACGACGAGCACCGCACCACGAAGCTGGGAAATCACCCCTTCAGCCTAGGTTGGTCGCTTCCCCAGCGCCTCGCGCCACGCGCGTTGCGCGGGGGTCTGTGCCGAAGCTGCCGGCACACTCCCAGCATTGACCCCTCTCTTGCCCCCGGCGGGAACACGCCCTCGCCACGCTTCGGTAATGGCCAGTGCGAGGGCATCAGCTGCATCGGCGGGTTTGGGCACGGCCTCGAGTCCCAGAATGTTCTTCACCATGGTTTGGACCTGCGCTTTTTTCGCTCCTCCGTAGCCGGTCACCGCCGCTTTGACTTCGCTGGGGGTGCGGTGGCTCACGGGAATCCCCCGGGCTGCCGCCAAGGCGATCACAATTCCACTCACCTGGGCGGTCCCCATCACAGTGCGCACGTTGTGTTGGGCAAAAACCCGCTCCAGTGCGAGAACGTCCGGCTGGTGCAGGTCCAGCAGGTCGGCCACACCGCGTTGAAGGTGAAGCAGTCGCTCGGTGATATCCCATTCGGGTGGTGTGCGAAGGACATCGACCGCGACCATCGCCAGGGTCGACCCGCGGGGGTTATCGACGACACCGACACCGAGCCGGGTAATCCCCGGGTCGACACCGAGTATGCGGGCCACGGCCTACTCGTCTAAGGCACTGAGGAGCTCTGGCGAGAGCTCCATGTTGGTAAAGACGTTTTGAACGTCGTCGGATTCTTCCAGGGCGTCGATCAGGGAAAAGACTTTCTTGGCCTCTTCCGCCTCGGGCGCAATCATCACCGAGGCGACAAACTCGGCTTCGGCCTGTTCGTAGTCGATTCCGGCCGCCTGGATGGCTTTGCGGTTCTCGACCAGGTCGGACGGGTCAGTAATAATCTCGAAGCCTTCACCGCGGTCGATGACTTCCTCTGCCCCCGAATCCAAGACAGCCGCGAGGATGTCGTCTTCGCTCAGGCCGTCGGTTTTCGACACCGCGATGACGCCTTTACGGGTGAAGTTGTAGGCGACACTGCCGGGGTCACCCATCGTGCCCCCGTTTCGGCTCATGATGGTGCGCACTTCAGCGGCGGCGCGGTTTCGGTTATCGGTGAGACATTCGATGAGCATCGCGATCCCACTGGGTCCGTAGCCCTCGTACATGATCGTTTGGTAGTCGACGGCTTCACCGCTCAGGCCCGCCCCGCGTTTGACGGCGCGGTCGATGTTGTCGTTGGGCACCGACGACTTTTTCGCTTTTTGGACGGCATCGGCCAGAGTGGGGTTCCCGGCGAGATCGGCCCCGCCGATTTTGGCCGCCACTTCGATGTTTTTAATCAGTTTGGCGAACGATTTGGCGCGTTTTTGGTCGATGACGGCCTTCTTGTGTTTCGTCGTCGCCCACTTAGAATGTCCTGACATCACCGCTCCCCACTGACTTCACACCATAAGCCCGAGGTGGCACACTGCCTCAGAAACACACCGTCTGTCAAAGAATGCCCGACACAGACTGTGTCGACACGGGCTTCCGCCCGTGAGACACACCGGCACGCTGCACACGCTCTGGCTTAGACCAGTGTAGTCGGCAGGTCTCCGGGAAGGGGCGGATACTCCCGCGCGCGTGCGACAAACATCGCGTGGAGGCGCTCATCACCGCTTACTTCCGGGTGAAACGCCAGAGCCATGCACTGCGAGTTATCCACGGCGACCACCCGAGCATCGTCTAAGGAGGCGAGGATATCCACCCCGTCGCCCACCCGGGTCACGATGGGTGCTCGGATAAAGGACACGTCCATGGCGGGACCCTCGATGCCCCGGACGTCCAAGCGGGTATCGAACGATTCGCGCTGGGCCCCAAAAGCGTTGCGCTGAACGCTGATGTCCAGACCGCCCAGTGTCTCTTGTCCCTCAATGCCATCGGCGAGCTCGTTGGCGAGCATGATCATTCCCGCACACGTCCCAAGCACCGGCAGACCTTCGTCGATGGCCCATCGGAGCGGTTCCGTCAGGCCGAAAAGCCGGGTCAGCTTGTCCATCACGCTGGATTCACCACCGGGAATGACCAGCCCTTGGAGGCCGGCCAGGTCTCGCACAGCGCGCACTTCCACGACGGTGGCTCCGAGGGATTCCAGCATTCGCCGGTGCTCGCGCACGTCGCCCTGCAGGGCGAGGATGCCAATTACCGGAGAGCTACCACCCACGCTCTGCCAGGCGGTGTGGCGCGGGCAGGTCGTTCACGTTGATGCCCACCATGGCGTCGCCCAGCTGGCGAGACACCTGGGCAATAGCCGCCGGGTCGTGGAACTGCGCGGTGGCTTGCACAATCGCTCGCGCCCGTTTTGCCGGGTCTCCCGATTTGAAGATGCCGGAGCCGACGAACACGCCGTCTGCACCCAGTTGCATCATCATTGCCGCGTCGGCGGGTGTGGCCATACCCCCGGCGGTGAATAACACCACGGGCAGTGCACCGGTCCTCGCCACCTCGACGACCAGGTCGTAGGGAGCTTGGAGGTCTTTCGCGGCCACGTAGAGCTCATCGGGAGTCTTCGATTTGAGGTGATTAATTTCACCGAGAATGGTCCGAATGTGTTTGGTCGCTTCCGACACGTCTCCGGTACCGGCTTCACCCTTCGAGCGAATCATGGCAGCGCCTTCATTGATCCGGCGAAGCGCTTCGCCCAGGTTGGTCGCCCCACACACGAAGGGGACGGTGTAGCCCCACTTGTCGATGTGGTTGACGTAGTCGGCGGGGCTTAACACTTCGGACTCGTCGATGTAGTCGACGCCTAGTTCTTGAAGGATTTGGGCTTCGACGAAGTGGCCGATACGAGACTTTGCCATCACGGGAATCGACACCGAATTGATGATTTCGTCGATGAGGTCGGGGTCGGACATTCTCGCCACGCCCCCCTCGGCGCGAATATCAGCCGGGACCCTCTCGAGCGCCATGACGGCTACCGCACCCGCGTCTTCAGCAATTTTGGCCTGCTCGGGGGTGACGACATCCATGATGACGCCGCCTTTGAGCATGTCGGCGAGGCCGCGCTTTACTCTGGCACTACCGGTCTGGCTGCCCTGTTCACTCATGTGTTCCTCCTTGGACCACGCTAGGCCTTAATTCTATTTTGTCTATTTCGTTTCAGACTGTGACCACGCTGTACGCAACTGGTCGCGAATATCTCCCAGGAGCTGCGGCATGGCTTTGGTCTTGGCGATGATGGGGAAAAAGTTGGAATCTTGCCCCCAGCGGGGTACTACGTGCTGGTGCAAGTGTTCTTCGATTCCGGCACCGGCGATGCGCCCCTGATTCATCCCGATATTAAACCCGTGGGCACCGGCGACCTGACGCAGCAACACCATGGCCTGCTTGGTCAAGACCGCCATTTCGGCGGTCTCCTCGTCGTTGGCTTCGTCGTATTGCCCGATGTGTCGGTAGGGGCAGATCAGCAGGTGCCCGGGGTTGTAGGGAAACAGGTTCAACACGACGTAGCAGTGTGTGCCCTCGAACACCACGAGGCTCTCCTCTTCGGGAAGGGACGTGGCGACACAAAAAACACACTCCCCTGGAATTTTTCCTTCGTTTCCGTGGATGTATCCGATGCGGTGTGGCACCCACAGGCGTTGAAAACTATCGGGCGCCCCGGGCACCTCCCACGCCTCACGCAGCACAGCGTCTGGCTGGTCGTCAGTCATTGACGCGCTCCGCGATGGCCTTGTGGATGAGGTCAATCGCTTCATCGACGGGCACACCATTATTTTGGGAGCCGTCTCTCAAGCGGAAGCTCACCGCCCCGGCGCTCCGGTCGTCTTCACCGGCGATCAGCAGGTAGGGGACTTTTTGTTTGGTGTGGGTGCGGATTTTCTTTTGCATCCGCTCGTCCGAATCGTCTATTTCGGCGCGAATGCCCAGTGCCCGCATTCGGTCGATGACTTCTGCCAGGTAGGGCGCAAATTCTTCGGCGACGGGAATGCCGACCACCTGGACGGGCGCCAGCCACGCGGGGAAAGCCCCCGCGTAGTGTTCGGTGAGCACACCAAAAAAACGCTCAATGGAGCCAAAGAGGGCGCGGTGGAGCATGATCGGGCGCTGCCTCGAGCCGTCGGCTGACTGGTATTCCAGCTCGAAGCGCTCGGGCAGCATGAAATCGAGTTGAATGGTCGACATTTGCCAGGTTCGCCCGATCGCATCTCGGGCCTGCACCGAGATTTTGGGTCCATAAAACGCGGCCCCACCGGGGTCGGGAACCAACTCCAGGCCAGAACCCTCGGCGACCCTCTGCAAAATCTCGGTCGCTTCAGCCCAAATGTCATCGCCTCCGACAAATTTGTCCGAATCGTCCCGGGTGGACAGCTCGAGGTAGAAGTCGTTCAGGCCGTAATCGGCCAAAAGTCCCAGAACGAAGTCCAGGACCCCTTGGAGTTCTGTTTCGAGATCCTCACGGGTGGTGAAAATGTGCGCGTCGTCTTGGGTCATACCCCGCACGCGGGTGAGGCCGTGGACGACGCCCGATTTTTCGTAGCGATAGACCGAACCGAATTCAAACATCCGAAGCGGAAGTTCGCGGTAGGAGCGCTGCCGGGAGCGGAAAATGAGAATGTGGAACGGGCAGTTCATCGGTTTCAGGTAGTAATCCACCCCCGCCCGAGTGATTTCCCCGGCTTCGTTTCGCACCTCGTCGACCTGCATCGGTGGGAACATGCCGTCCTTGTACCAAGACAGGTGCCCGCTGGTTTCGAACAGTTCCTGTTTGGAAATGTGCGGCGAGTTCACAAACTCGTAGCCGGCTTCTTCGTGGCGCCGCCTCGAGTAGTTCTCCATTTCCCGGCGAATAATTCCGCCCTTGGGGTGGAACACCGGCAACCCTGAGCCGATTTCTTCCGGGAAGCTAAAGAGGTCTAAGTCTTGGCCCAGAATCCGGTGATCACGACGTTTCGCTTCTTCTAAGCGGTCCAAATATTCGCGCATTTGGTCTTTAGTGGGCCAGGCCGTGCCATAAATGCGCTGCAGTTGTGGGTTGTGTTCGCTGCCACGCCAATAGGCGGCAGCGACGCGGGTGAGGCAAAACCCGTTCGAAATCAGCTTCGTGTGGGGCAGGTGTGGACCACGGCAGAGGTCACTCCACACCCTCTCGCCGGATTTGGCATCCACGTTGTCATACATCGTGAGTTCACCGGCGCCGACCTCAACGGATTCGTTGTCACCGCCGGCGGAGGCTTCAGATTTCAGACCGATGAGCTCTAGTTTGTAGGGCTCGGAGTGGAGTTCAGCGCTCGCCTGCTCATCGGTGACGACACGGCGGTGAAACCGCTGCGACTGGTTGACGATTTTCTGCATCGTCTTTTCCAGGGCTTTCAGCTCATCGGGGGTGAAGGGCTCTTCTACATCGAAGTCGTAGTAGAAACCATCGGTGATGGGCGGGCCAATACCCAGTTTCGCGTCGGGCCGGATTTGTTGGACCGCTTGGGCCAACACGTGTGCGGTGGAGTGGCGGAGAATGTCCAAGCCGTCTGGTGAATCAATGTCGACCGGTTCCACGGTGCTCCCTGGAGTCACCGCGGAGTGCAGGTCTTGCAACTGGCCATCTACTCGAATGGCGACCACTGAGGAGTCGTCAAAGAGTGCATCGCCAGTGGTTTCCTGGTCGACAACAACAGCGCGAGAGGCTTGGGGGGAAGTGTTCACGACACCCAGACTTTCTTTCGTGAGGACTACCCCAGCCTACTTTGAGTCGCGGCCCTTCCCTTTTTCCCCACGAGCCGAATACACCAGACCGAAAACACCCCAGCCCACAAGGAAAATGGTCGCCACCCAGGCCAACAGCGTGTCTTGCTCAAAAGCCGGCTGAACAATCACCGCCCACAGCGCCAGAGACAGCAAAGCAGTGATCACAAAAGGGTTTTTCATGGTCCCACCAGTATAGGTTCCGGCGCCCTCTACTGGGCGTCCGAGAGAGCAAGTGACACAACATACGCTTCGATTGCCAAAGACCTCGCCCGCTCAAACTCCCCCGGATCAAAAGCCTCCTGCAGCTCCAGGCCCACTGCGGTGAGAACACGGACGTTCTCTTCAGCGGTGTGCTCACTCACGTCCTCGCGGACCTCCTCCAGCAGTCGCGCTGTGTGGCGATCAGCTAGGGGCCCTGCTTCGCCGGTTGCCAACCGATCCATTCGGGAGACGATGGTGAGGGAAAGCTCAGGCAGTTTCGCCCACTCCTCACGTTCCACGTGGCCGTTCATGCGCCGAATGTCCTGCCAGGCAAGGTCATAGTTTCGCTCCCGGTCGTCGGCATTCACCGCAGACTGCACACCGGGTGGCACGAGCGCTGGGCCGGATTGACAGCCAGCAACCATCACCACAAAGACAACAAGCAGGAGGGCACTCGCCCACCCCGACCAGCACACCCGTTTCACAACGCTGAGTGTATGAGCAGAAGCCGGGGAAACCGTGGGCGATACTGGGTTCGAACCAGTGACCTACGTGTTTACTACTTCCCTGTAAACACGCCTACATCGCCGTATTTA
>NZ_JAVLBO010000069.1:0-1467 GCF_031581085.1 Pontimonas sp. | reverse complement strand
CAGATTCGGTGACAAGAGCGGAGCCTGAGAACAACATTCCCGAGAAAGCAATTTGGCTGGAAACATTGACCGCCCATTGGATCTCGCCCTTAGACATAGTCCTTACACGGCCCATGTCACCGGAGAACAGATACCTAGCTACTTCACTGGCAGATTTGGCTTCCACCCTGGCTAAGAACAGTGTGGTCACTCGAAGTAAGGCAGTTCCAATGACCGATTTGGCCATAAAGAAACCCGCAATGACAGCCGTCACCCACAAATAGCTTTGACTGGATTCAATCGACACCGTGAGGCCGAGGAACTCGGCCTCATTTCGATCGGTGAGACCACTTGCCAACATCGCGCCAAGGAGACCCACGGCGGCAAGGCCTAAAACATCGAGAGCGTGAACGACCACCCGGGACGCGACAATCGCGAGAAAAAGGATTTTCTGGCGACGCCTCAGGAGGGAGAAAGACCGTAGAACGGGTCTGATCACTGTGGACTACACCTCCGAAACACCTGGTGCTACAGCCTACGGGCTCCACACGGTCATCCCGGCCCCGCAATGGTCCGAGCGGCGTCTAGAGCCGGATAATGAAATACCTCCTCGGTGTACTTGCCCAGAGCACTCTCACAGTGCATCTCGTTTTTCACTTTGAAGGTTTCTCCACGTGGGACACTGTGCTTTATGGGCCCCCACATTTCTGGCATCACAGACGTCAATGAGTTAATAGAGCGCTCATATGTGGTGAGTATTCCTTTGCGGATGCCCTTCAGGGGCCTCACCCACCGGGAAGTAATGCTCATTGACGGACCAGAAGGGCCCGGTGAGTGGGCGGCCTTTACTGAATACCCGGACGATGTGGCGGCGAAATGGTTGGAAGCCGCCTTGGAGCAAGCCTTCGACGACACCGTTACCCCGGCACCTGCCGGGGTGGAAAAAGTGGCAGTTAATGCCACCTTCCCCGCGCTGGATCCAGGCGACGTCGCCGGATGGTGGAAAAAGTTTCCCGGTGCGAAAGCAGCGAAGGTGAAGGTCGGCGAGCCAGGCCAACTCCTCATTGACGATGTCGCTCGCGTCAACGCAATTCGTCAGGCCGTGGGGCCTGACGTCACTCTGCGTTTAGACGCAAACGCCAGGTGGAGCGTGAGCGAAGCAGACAAAGCCCTGTTCATGCTTCGGGCCTTTGACATCGACTACGTCGAACAGCCTGTTTCGACCGTGGACGAGATGGTCTATCTAAAGCGCCAACTTCGAGGAACGGGGATTCGCTTGGCAGCCGATGAACTCATCAGACAGTCAGGTGCACTGGATGACGTCATCGACAAAAGCGCTGCCGATATCGCGGTGTTAAAAGTAAGCCCATTAGGTGGGATTAGACCCACACTTGCACTTGCCCAGAGGGCTCATGATGCCGGCTTGCAGGTGGTCATCTCGTCAGGGCTTGAAACGAGTGTTGGGCTGTCGTGGGGAGCCAGAGCTGC
>NZ_JAVLBO010000068.1:0-1487 GCF_031581085.1 Pontimonas sp. | reverse complement strand
CGCCTCGGTAAGTCGGGCGAAAATCACGGTCGAAAAGCAAAAAATCAGGAGTACAGGCAGCGCCCAGTTCGTAGGCAAAACGCTGATCGGTATCGCGCAGGTAGGGAAAAGACCAAAGCGCTCTGACTACTTGCTCGTCCATTCCGGAGACACCATCCTCTGCGGAAACGTTGGAGTCGTTACTGACAATGGCGACCAGCGTGGCTTGGTGGCTGGGTTCTTTTACCTGCCAGAGTCGACTGGTCGCGTCCACGAGCTCCGCCTCGGGCAACTCGACACCCAACATCACTCCAGTGGACCCGACGGCCATTGCTACAGGGAACCCTTCGACCCACTCGAGAAGTCTGCGGCGAGTGCCTGATGAACCACTAACTCTCCCTCAACCAAATTCTCAAGGTCGGCGATCAACGATTTCACATGACCTGTTTCGAGGTGGGCATCGAATGCCTCTCGGGAGGCATACACCTCGACCATCATGAACTCGCCGGGCCGATCTATGAGGTCGTGAACGGCGTAGGTGACCACTCCAGGTTCTTCCCACGACGCGCGGGCGACACCCTCAAGTCGGTCCTTTAATTGCGCTTCTTGACCTGCTTTCGCCGTGGCTACGGCGACAACGACAAGGTGCTCACTGCTCATCAGAAAACCCCGTTTCTTCTCTGCCGAACATATTGTGTCCCATTCAGGCTAACCCGACAACGGCTTAAGAGCGCAGTGAGCGCACTACACCCATCAACTCGTTCACCCGACCAGAATCAGCTTCGTTCTCGAATACGCCATCTTTCTTGAAAAAGGTGCCGACCACGGCACCGTCTGCGATGCTGAGTTGCTCCTCCGCGTTATCGGCGCGGACTCCCGTGTTCACGAATACGGGAACGTCTCCTGCGGCGCCTTTTACCTGACTGAGTACCTGCGTGTCGGTCGAAGCTCCCGCCGTGAGACCAGACACGCACAGCCCATCGGGGACCGTTGCGAACACCGTGGTCTTCGTCAGGTCGACAATGTCCCGGGATGCCAAATAGGTAGCCGACTCAGGAACAATGTTGAACAGCAGCTTGACGTTTTGAGCTGCTGTGCGAGTGCGGTGACGAGCTGCTTGGCCGACATTCGTGTCCCACAGCCCGAAATCGCTTGCATACACACCGGTGAAAATTTCGCGGACAAACGATGCGTCTGTCGCATTGGCCAGATCAATCGAGGCGATTCCATCCCACAGCACGTTGACACCAAACGGTTGAGAAATCTCGGAGTGAAGTTCTCCGATTACTCGCGCCATTGAAATGGCCGTAATGGGCTCGGTCTTCGTGAGATAGGGAAGGCTGAATTCATTAGAAAACATAATGGCGTCCACTCCACCACTCTGTAACGCATCGAGCTCACGTCTCGCGCGGTCAGTCACCGCGCGCATCCCCGCCGCTGTGTCGAAGCCGGGGTCTCCTGGCAGGGCCATTAAATGCAACATGGCAATGACAGGCTTTTTTACCCCA
>NZ_JAVLBO010000067.1:0-1506 GCF_031581085.1 Pontimonas sp. | reverse complement strand
CGAGTGAGGACGCTCCGGTCTATAACTCGTCCACGGGCCAATTCGAGATTAGTCGACACGATCAGCTGATTTATCTCTCCGAAAATTTTGAGTCAGCGGCGACTGGTGTCACGGGGGATTGGCGGGAGCAGGATTTCGTGCTCACCCAATCGGTGAACCTCGACGGATGTAACTTCACCCCCATCGGGCGCGATTCCGACGTCGGTGATGCATCTTTTACCGGCACGTTTGATGGCCAAGGAAACAGTATTCTCGGACTCGTCAGTGACGGTGATGGTGATCGAGGTCTCTTCGGCATGACCGACGGGGACTCTGACGACGTGGAAATTTCACACCTCAACCTTGTCGCCACAATCGAGGCGTCCGCGTCCTCTGGCGCTGGGGCTCTCGTCGCCTCTGCAATAGACACCAAGATTTCGCAAGTATCTGCGTCAGGAACCGCATCAAGCACGGGAAACAACGTCGGTGGTTTAGTGGGAGCACTGCGAAATTCCACCATTTCGCACAGCACTGTCGGCGTGCACATCAGCACGAGCCCGGGTAGTAGGTCAATCGGCGGCATGGTTGGGGTGTCGTCGGACACCACAACCATCTCTAACTCCTACGCGTTAGGCAACGTCAGCGGAGAGGATGCGGGCGGAGTAGTGGGGGCCGTGAGTGGCTCAAAAATCACTTTGGTCAATACCTACGCCGCAGGTTCAGTCACAGGCAGCGGCAGCCTCGGAGGCCTGGTCGGCAAATTAGAAGGCCCGTCAACACTCACTGCCCAAAACTCGTTTTGGGACATTACGAGGACCGGGCGGACGACCTCTGCCGGTGGCGAGGGAACCGGCAAAACCAGCGTTGAAATGACTACAGCCGGCACGTTCAGTGCATGGAACGGGGGGAATGGGCTTGTGTCGTGGGCCCCCTTCGACGCGTCCACAGACACCATCTGGGGCACGTGTTCGTCCGTGAATGAAGGCTACCCCTACCTACTATGGGAGCAATCCACCAACCCCTGCGGCACGGGAGATTCTGGAGATTCTTTCTCCGCTGACTCCGCCACCATCACGGAGCGTGCATCTTCGGCTGGGATTCACTTTGATACCGGAATTGAGGTCGGCGACCAGCACTCGGGCACACTAATCCTGGCCGAAGGTGAAGGGCTGGCCCGTGGCCAGGCCTTCCGAGTGACGTTAAACCCAGGTGGAACAGTTCTTGCGTCTGGCACCGCCTCGCGGCTGGGCTACTTCAGTACCACCACCACCCTGCCCGTAGGGCTCACCCCCGGCACCTACACGCTCAGCCTCACCAGCAAGGACCCTGCGGGCAATCCCCTGGTGTTGACTGAGCGCTTCGGTATCGACTCATCCGGGCTCTTCACTGCGGCCACGCCGAACACTGCATCGAACTCTGAGTCTGACAACAACAGTGCTGAGCTGGCGCCTGCAAGCGGGACCTCCGGTGAAGGCACAGAGGAACCGGCGGCAGAAGCAGATCCGGGCACGTCTGATGCGACAAAGA
>NZ_JAVLBO010000066.1:0-1555 GCF_031581085.1 Pontimonas sp. | reverse complement strand
GTCTTTTCGCATCGTCGTGTAGGAGGCAATCACGCCGAGGACTACGGCTTCGATGGCCAAAAAGATCATGGCGCTGATCGGTGTGATGGGTTCGCTCAACACTCCGGCCAATCCCGCCGCGGTCCACTCCAAAGACAGTGCGCGAGGAATCATCGCCCCCGGAAGATAGATTCCGGCGGGGCCAAGCGCTACCGCGACGGCCTGTTCGACCAGAAGCATCCAGCCGAGGAACACCGCGAGGGCGGCCAACTGGGCCCGAATGAGCGCCCCGACGGCCACTCCCAAGGGGGCGCCGATCATCCCCACGAGGATCATCGCCACTGTTGCCCCGATAAACCGGCCCGGTTCGGGTAACGAATAGTCGCCCACCACCGTGAGGATGACGGTCGCGGTAATAAAGGCCCCCGCCAGGGAGGCGAGGGCGATGAGTGCGCCGCCGAGCGCTGAGGCGAGCATTTTCCACGCCACCACCACCCCGCGCTTGGGGGTTTGCAGGAACGTGTGAATCGCGGTTCCCCAGCGAAATTCCGAGGTCATCAACAGGACGCCCAGGATGGCCGGAAACAGCCACGCGAGATACACCGTGTCGGTGTAGAAGTTGGCGACCAGTGTCGCATCGAGGGCTCGCTCGGGTTCTGCGAGCATGTTGATTCCGTCAAACACGCTCAGCACAACGCCCACACCAAACGCGGTGAGCGCGATGGCGCGGGTGTAACTGGAGGCGAGGAGCTTCTGGATTTCTGCGCTCAAGATATTCATGCGGGATCTTTCTGGGTCAGGCGCAGGAAGGCGGCTTCGAGACTGTCGTCGCCGGCCATTACTGCCTCGAGGCTGTCGTGGGCGACGAGACCACCGCGGTGAATAATCATCACGTCGTCGATCGTGTTTTGCATTTCCGCGAGCTGGTGTGACGAGACCAACACGGTGCGGCCTTCTGCTTGGAGGTTTCGCAGAAACTGTCTGAGCCACGCAATACCCAGCGGGTCGAGGCCATTGGCGGGCTCATCCAGGACCAACAACTCTGGATCGCCGAGCAGGGCGGAGGCCAGTGAGAGCCGCTGGCGCATGCCCAGGGAGTAGGACTTCACCGGCTTGCTTCCCACGTCACCCAACTCCACCAGGTTCATCATCTCGGTGACCCGCCGTGATGAGACCCCCATCCCCGCGGCCATCAAGCCCAGATTTTTTCCCCCGGAGAGTTGTGGCTGGAAGCCTTTGGTGTCCAACACCACCCCGACGCGCTGGAGCGGCTGGCCCAGTTCACGATAGGAACTGCCGAAAATGTGTGCGCTGCCGGAGCTCGGTCGGGCGAGGCCCAGGAGGCAGCGCAGGGTGGTGGATTTTCCCGCTCCGTTTGGCCCCAGAAACCCGGTAATTTGACCCGGCGCAATGTCCGCGCTCAACTCTTTGACCGCGTGGGAGCCGGCGTAGGTTTTTGTCAGCTTCGAAAACACTACGGGAGACGCCATGGGGATCCGATCGGTCTAAGAGGTGAACTAACGCGACTTTAGCACCTGTGACACATCGCCCAGACAACCACGGGGACAACCCGCGA
>NZ_JAVLBO010000065.1:0-1556 GCF_031581085.1 Pontimonas sp. | reverse complement strand
CCTCGTCCTCGACTCGCGATAGCCTTTCGGCGACCCCAAAAGCTCGGTGAGCTTTTCCCTCAAGGTGCTTCGGGAATGGAGCGTTTTCAGTGCAGGTAAATAGCTCCCACGAGTCACACACGCCAAGAATCAAAGTGGTGTTCGTCGCCGCTCATGACAGCGTGGGGGGTGCAGCACGGGCGGCCTACCGGGTGTTTGACGCCATTCGAACCCATTGTGCCGACGAGATCGACATCACCTTCCGAGTGGTTCACAAAACTCGCGACGATGATCAGATTGTGGGGGGAAAGCCGATACGGAGCCGCCTGGAATACGCGCGCTACTTTCTGAGGACTCGTTTTCGCAAATACTTTCCCCGCAAACCCTTTGTGTCAAATAACACCCTTCTTCACTCACAGGCGCGTTATCCCAGTGGCCTGGGCCGAGAAATCAATGCCATGACACCCGACGTCGTGATGCTTGGCTGGCTCGGAAACGCCACTCTTTCCATTGAAGAAATTGGAGCTCTGCAGGCGCCCATCGTGTGGCGCCTTTCGGATATGTGGATGTTTTCGGGGGCTGAGCACTACACGGATACGGGTCGCTATCAAGAGGGTTATTCTCGGCGCTCGCGCCCCGATACCGAATCGGGGCCGGATATCGACAGGGAAACTTTTCGACGAAAAAAAAGGCATTGGAAGAGACCGAGCCATGTCGTGGCATTAACAACCTGGTTAGAGAAAGAAGCCCGATCAAGCGTGCTCACTCAACACTGGCCGAGCCACGTGATTCCGGTTCCGATTGACACCGACTTTTGGTCGCCGCAACCGAAGACGCTCGCGAGAGAGGAATTGGGAATTCCCCTCGAAGACACCGTCATTGTGTTCGGGGCCGGAGGGGGGACAGCCCACCGCCACAAAGGAGCTGATCTGCTTTTTGACACCCTCGCTGACCTCCAGGGCCACCGCGACAACACCGCGGCCTCCCCATCAATTCGAGTGGTCGTATTCGGTGAGTCGCGCGAGGAAGAAAATAGGGACGGTATTCCGGTTCAATATGTGGGCCGGCTCAATGATGCGCAGTTGCGCTCTGCCTATTGTGCAGCAGACGTCTTTGTCGCCCCATCCCGACTAGAAGCCTTCGGTCAAGTCGCTGCAGAAGCCCAATCATGCGGCACGCCAGTGGTTGCCTTCGATAACTCCGGCTTGAGTGATGTGGTCCACGACCGGGTCACCGGCCGCCTCGCCTCCGCTTTTGACACGCAGTCTTTAGCCGAAGCAATTCGCTGGGTCGTGTCAAATCCGAAGCGCCAAGCGACTCTCGGGGAAGCCGCGAGACAACGCGCAATCGAGTTGTGGAGTCCACGAGTCGTTGCCGAGGCCTATGTTTCCGTGCTGAAGAGGGCCGCCAGTAAGCCGGCTTAGGTGGCCTGTCCTCCAACTGCGAAGTTGCTCGCACCATCAACCGACCAGCCCCGGTCGGTGTCGACAAGAATGTATCGAAGACCCAGAGAGTTCTCACTGGAGCCGCGCAGCACCACGTCAATCACTAATTGAGCAGCCCCGTCGCGCACCAGG
>NZ_JAVLBO010000064.1:0-1681 GCF_031581085.1 Pontimonas sp. | reverse complement strand
CGGCAAAGAGGCCGCCGAGGAGAATGAAAAATGCGACGAGGCCTACGTTGAGCCACACAGTGTCTTCCACTGCTCTGTAGTTCACCTCCGCTGGTGGGACACACCGAGTGTGCGCCAGCCTCAGTGTCAATCATGTGACTGATGAAATGCTGGGGAATTCCGAGCAGGTCGGGGCTGGATTCAGCTGCTTGGTGCGGGACATGTGCCCGTGAACCCTTTAGCCCCTGAAAAAGCTCTGACCCTGGTCGACGGAGATGGAGACCTCTCCAGCGTCTAGCACCACAATCACCTCTCCGGAGGCAGCGATTGCGCGGATATCGCTAAAGGTGTGGTCGAGGACGGCAAAACTCTCTGCGGGACTTCGGCTGGTAAAAAGCTCTGTTGGGGAACCGATGACCACTCCCGTCTTTGACCATTCCACGGTGGAGATACCTGCTGGCACATCGAGTTCAGTGAAAGTCTCACCCAGGTCCTCCGAGAGCAGTAGGCCCTCGCCTGTTGCGATCAGAAGTTGCTGGGGGTTTTGCGGGTTGAGCGCAAAATCGGTGAGCGGCGGCACCTCGAAGGTCTCCCAGTTGGCACCGCCATCAACACTTCTCACGATTGCCCCGTAGTTGGCCGCCACACCCACCATGGAACTCTCGCTGACATCCAACATGTGAAAATCGACTTCGCCGGAGAGCGCGTGGGGCTCCCACGTTGTTGCACCATCATTTGAGCGAATCAGCCCAATGGGGTCTGGTGAGTCGAGTTCTGATCCCGGGTGGCCACTGGCCCAAAAGGTTCCGTCGTGATAGCTCAAGCCCATCACGTCGAAAGAGGGTCCCAAGCGCAACCAGTCTGCTGAGTCTTCTTCCCACTGGTAAAGCCCGTCGTGGGTTCCCGCCCAGATAGCGCTACCGTCGGTGGCGAGATTGTGGACGTGACCTGTCGCGCTGAGGTCATCGGTGCGCTCGGCATCCGTTGCACAACCGGTGAGCACAACAAGGCTCGAAACCGTAGCCCATAGCGCCTTATTCACTCTCAAGCCTTTCGTGCAGGTCGTGCATTTCCGCTATTTCGGCTCGTTGAACCCGATCAATATCTCCCGCGAGTTGGCGAACTTCGTCGACCTCAGAGTTGGTGATCATACGAATCATCACGAGTGCGCCTTCGTGGTGGTCAATCATCAGTCGCAGGAACTCTTCGTCGAACTCGGGGGAAGTCAACGCGTTGAGGGAAGCAATTTCTTCCTCGGTAGCCATCCCTCCCATTGCCTCCATCCCCGGCATGTCGCCCATCCCGTCGGTTCCTGTGGGGTCCATCGGGTTGCGCGGTAGTGCGTCAGCGTCGAGACCATTGGCGTCGAGCCAGCCTTGCATTTGGTCTATCTCGGGTAACTGGCCGTCTCGAATTCGCTCAGCAAGGTCACGCACCTGGGCAGACTCCGACACCTCGAGTGCGGTAGCAGACATATCTACGGCCTGTTGGTGGTGGGGAATCATCATCGTGGCAAACATCAGATCACTCACCGCAAAAGCATCCTCTGAGGCTTCCGTACTCGGTGCATCCTCCTGTGGGGCGACGGACCGGTCGTCCGCTATCGGCGGTGTCGACAGCATCACACAGCCGCTCAGGCCGATGACGAGTACCGCCGCAGACAGTGCGGCGGTGAGGGTCGTTGTGGCTGTATTGCCCGTCT
>NZ_JAVLBO010000063.1:0-1807 GCF_031581085.1 Pontimonas sp. | reverse complement strand
ATGTGTCAGGTTCGGGTGGTGCGGCACCAGGCGGGGCTCAAGTGCCTAGGGTGAGAAGATGACCTAAGCGGAATACTGAAGTGAATCCCGTGAGAATCAGGGGCATCTTCGCGTGGCGCTAAGACGCAATTTACGCCAGAACGTGGGTCTTGGAACGGATGCATTCCTGTGAGCCCTCCTGGAAGCACTGCTCACGAGCTTTAGCAATGGCTCCTATGAAATGGCGACCTTCTCGATGCGTTCTTCCGATGAGCCATCGAACACGTGAGCTTTTTCGGCGGCGAACTCAACCGTGACCTTCTGACCCGAGGCTAAGGTCGCCAACGGTTCCGCTTCGACGACACTCACCAACTTCTGTTCCCCGAGCGCGACGGAGACCACAGCACGCGGACCCAAGAGCTCGATCTGTTCGATTACTCCAGGGCCATTCTCCGCCGGCTTTAGGGTCAGATCCTCGGGGCGCAGACCGACGAGGACATCGCCCGTGTGACTGCTTGTAAAACTCCAAGATTCTCCGTTGTGGCTGGTGAATGCGGTGCCATCCATCGTCCCGGCAATGATGTTCATCTTTGGGCTGCCCACGAAAGTGGCGACAAATACGTTCGCCGGGGTTGCGTAAACCTCGGCCGGGGTTCCCACTTGGGCAATTTTGCCCTCGCGCATGACGACCATTCGATCGGAGAGGGTCATGGCCTCTTCTTGGTCGTGGGTGACATAGATTGACGTAATTCCAAGCCCCTTTTGGATCGCCAGGAGCTCGCTCCTCGTTTCGACTCGTAGTTTGGCGTCGAGGTTGCTGAGGGGTTCGTCAAAAAGGAAGACGGACGGTTCTCTAATTATCGCGCGACCAATAGCTACTCGCTGTTGCTGGCCACCACTGAGTTCTTTGGGTTTGCGATGGGTGAGATGCCCCAACCCGAGAGAGTCAGCAATGTCTTGAGCGCGCTTCCTCGCTGTGTCCCGCGGGGTTTTCGTCGCCCGAAGAGGAAAGGCAATGTTCTCTAAGACGCTCAGGTGAGGATAAAGCGCATAGTTTTGGAACACCATGGCGATATTGCGATCACGGGGCTCAAGCTCGGTGACATCCTTGCCATCGATTGAGATGGAACCCGAGCTAACCGATTCAAGCCCCGCAATCATTCGCAAGGTGGTGGACTTGCCACAGCCCGAGGGGCCTACCAGCACGGTAAAAGATCCATCCGGAAAATCTAAATCTAAGCTTTCAACGATAGGCGTCTCATTGAAAGACTTCTGGACACCCTTCAGCGCAACGGTTCCCACGTGTATCCCTTCTAGTACTTCACGGCTCCGCCACTGATGCCTTGCACCAGTCGCTTCTGGATAAAGAAACTTGCAATTACTACTGGAACCACTGCCACAAGAATTGCCGCACTCATGCTTCCTAGCTCTACTCCCCGGAAGGTATTAAATCCGGCGATTGCCACCGGAAGAATGGCCGACTTGGTTGGCGTCAGAATGAGGCCATAAAACATGTCGTTCCACGACAGTGTGAAGCCGAAAATTACGGCAGCACCGAGGCCCGGGTAGACCTGGGGGAGGACCACCAAAAGAAAGGCTTTAAAGCGGGAGAAGCCATCCACGCGGGCCTGCTCTTCGAGCGAACGCGGAACAGAGTCAAAGAACCCAATGAGGAACCACGTCACAACGGGCAAAATGAAACTCAAGTGGGCGGCAATGAGTGGGATAAGGGTGTCGTTGACTCGCAAAACGTAAGCCAGCGTAAGGAACGGGAACACCAAGACAGCTGGGGGCAGCACCTGAGCCGACAAGATTCCGAACCGTGTCG
>NZ_JAVLBO010000062.1:0-1861 GCF_031581085.1 Pontimonas sp. | reverse complement strand
GTCTTCAGCTGATTACGACAGCCAACCCATGGTGGTCAATTTTTGGTTTGCCGGCTGCCCACCCTGCCGGGTCGAAGCGCCTGATCTCGAAGACCTGAACCAAGAATTCACGCCGCAAGGCGTGGAATTTATTGGGGTCAACATTGTGGACCGTGCACCGACGGCACTGTCTTTCGCCGAAGAATTCGGCGTGACCTACCCGTCACTGATGGACGCCGAAAGCGGGCAGGTCAGGCTCTCTTTTGCCGGTCAGGCAAGCCCCAGTGCGGTGCCCACCACGTTGATCCTTGATCACCAACATCGAGTGGCCGCCCGAGTAAACGGCCTCATTACCGACGTGGATCTCATGCGCACAATGATTTCTGACGTGCTCGCCGAGGCCCCTCAGTGATTCCACGCCACCCACTAGACGCTCTTGCTTCGGCCCTACCCGCAGAGTTCGCCACAGAGTTGAGTGCTGGGGTGACGACTGCAATCTCTGTGGGTGAAGTGATTTTTAGTGGTTCTCTTCTTGCTGCCCTCCCACTTGCGCTGTTGGCAGGAATTATTGCTTTCGCCTCACCGTGCGTATTGCCCCTTGTCCCCGCCTACCTGGGATACGTGGGTGGAATGACATCGATGCCGGAGGCGGGAAATAACGCCGCCAGGCGCCGCCTGGTGGCGGGGGTTATTTTGTTCGTCCTTGGCTTCGGCGCGGTATTTGTCACCTTTTCGGTGGCGTTTGCGTCCCTGGGTGCACTGTTACAGCAGTGGCTGCCTCTCGTCATCCAAATCTCTGGCGCGCTGGTCATTGTGATGGGGTTTGTCTTCATCGGACAGGTGTCGTTTCTGCAGCGATCGTGGGGGCCTGAACTCGGCCGCTCCAGCGGCCTCATTGGCGCCCCACTGCTCGGTGTGGTGTTCGGTTTAGGGTGGGCGCCCTGTGTTGGACCCACCCTGGTGGCGGTCAATACTTTGGCACTCAGTGTGGGAGATATCCCCCGGGCAGTGATTTTGGCCTCCGCGTACTCTCTGGGCCTCGGGCTTCCTTTTCTTGCTCTGGCGCTGGGGTTTCAGTTCGCCACTGGTGCGGTGGGTTTCTTAAAGCGCCACATGCGAACGGTCAACATCATTGGAGGCGTCTTCCTCATGGTGATCGGTCTGTCGATGGTGCTTGGTCTCTGGCAAGAATGGATGTCCCAACTACAGGTGGTGATCAGTGGAACCGTTACGCCCCTCTGATCACTACGACTCCACGCCCACCGGTCAAAGCCAACAGGCTTCGACCGGTGGGAACAGCGCTGACAGTGTTACTGACACTTCCGGGGGCCCGCAGGGCCCTTCGCTGGGTGCTAGCGGTTGGTTGAGGTTTATTTGGCGACAACTGACCAGCATGAAAACGGCACTGTTTTTGCTGTTGTTACTGGCACTCGGTGCGATCCCGGGGTCGCTGGTACCACAGCGGGCTGCTGACCCCAACGGGGTCATCCAATTCCAACGAGAAGACCCTGAGCTGTTTGCGGTGTTGGACGCACTGCAATTGTTTGACACCTACACCTCGGTGTGGTTTTCCGCGATCTACATCCTGTTGTTTATCTCGCTGGTCGGCTGCATCATTCCTCGCACCACCCACCACCTCAAAGCTCTTCGTGCCGCCCCACCCAAAACACCGAAGAACCTCTCCCGACTGGAGGGCTACCGTCGGGTCGAATTGGAATCAGATGTAGACCCGGATGCCACGGTCGCTCGCGCCAGGCAGGTGCTGAAGAAAGCGGGTTATCGCACTGCGGTGTACGGCAACTCTGTTGCCGGCGAAAAGGGCTACCTGCGGGAAACAGCAAACCTGGTGTTTCACTTCGCGCTGGTGGGTGTGCTCCTGGGC
>NZ_JAVLBO010000061.1:0-1890 GCF_031581085.1 Pontimonas sp. | reverse complement strand
GCCGATCGCGACGAACGCCAGGCCTACGCAGACATTGAACAGCAGGAGCGCGCCAAGCGGGGGCTTGGCGCCGAGGAACCCGCCGAACACTAGGGCCTGTGCTCAAAGGACGGCGCTTTTCTTTCGCCACGTTGGCCACACCCCGTCATGCTGACGGATGGCCCCATTCAGCGCTCACAAGCTCAAGGAAGCTCGGCATAAGGAGGTAGTTACCCCACCGGCTCAAGTGGTCGCCGTCGAAGAAAAGGTGATGCTCATTCAAGAGAGTGCTGCATTCCGATCCGGGGCACAGGGTTGAAAAAGTATCCCACCTCGTGACGAGACCTTCTTGTTCCAAAATGTCGATGCGCTGATTAGCCGGCGCAGCGAGGCTTTTGATGTATTCCCGGGACACCGAAAAACCTCCCTGGCATTGCGGGTTCATCTGGTTAAACCAATCGGCGCAGCGAAACACCGGTGACGGAAAGACCGGCGTGGGTGAAGTAATCACCACGAAGAGGCCGGCTTCTTTGAGCTCGGTCAATGGCCCCCTCGCGTCCTCCAAGACTTGCTCATGCACTTCAGGCGTCTGAGTGGCCATGAAGCCCTCCAGGGTTTGCTCCTGGCTTTGAGTCTGACCATTAATCAGGCTAGAGATGCGTGGTGTGCGAAGCGAGGAAAAGAGCACCAAATCGCCCGGATTCGACGACGCGATAATCTCCTTAACAACATCCTGATACTCGCTACACCCCTCACGAGCGCTCAACAAACCAACCACACGGCATTCCCGATCGTCTAGGACACGGTATTCAAAACCCGATGCCGCACGTAATTCGGTGAGCAGGGTGCCAAAGTGCCGTGCGTGAGAATCCCCGACGACGATGACGTTTCGCCCGTCGCCCCACCCGCCGTAATGCGCGTACTCTTCCTCCGGGTCACCCACGGAAGCGGGCGGGTCAAAAATTTCGCCTTGGGCTGTGACACTCAGGGACAAAAACGGCTCTGTAGCCCTATCCCCCAGGTACAGGGAACCCGCAACAAACACCGTGGTCGCGGCGGCCGCCGCGACCAGTTTTCGTGGTGAGAGCGACACGTGAAAACTGCGCCGCAGGATGGGTTGCTCCACAAAGCGATACGACATCCACCCAAAGAGAAAGGTCAACACTGTCGCGAGGACGTAGTGCCACCACAACTCGAGACCGAGGGTCCACCGCAAGAACACGATGAATGCCCAGTGCCAGAGGTAGAGGGAGTAGGACCAATCCCCGACGGTGATGGCAAACGGGTTGTGAAATACGCTCTTGCCAAGCCCTGGCAGGCCATCGGGGTCGCCCTGGAGGGCCGCGATGATGAGCCCCGTGCCCATTACGGCGGGAATAGCCCACGGAAACGGAAAAGAGGCCTGTTCGGCAAACAACAGCGCCCATGCCACCGCAGTAGCCCCCACCACGAGGAAAGCACCCACCCTGCGGCCCTGTGGCGGTCGGATTAGCCCGAAGGCAAAGGCCAGAGCAAGCAGTGCTCCTGCGCCCAGTTCCCAAAACCGAGACGTCAACAAGTAAAAGGCGCCGATGGGGTTCGCAGAGGATTCCCATACGGACCAGCCAAAGGAAAAAACTGTGGGTATCGCGATAGCGGCAATGGCCAGCAATCGACCGCGCCAACCGACGCTTCGCGCCGCAGCCCACATTCCAAGCCAGAGCAACAGCGGAAAAAGGAGATAAAACTGCTCCTCAACACCGAGCGACCAGGTGTGGGAAAACGCGTTAAAGGCCAGGCGCTCGTTGAAGTAACCCTGGTCGGATAGGTACAGGGAAATATTGCCCAAGCCCACACTGGCGGCGAGCGCGGTCTTCGGACCATCCCCTCCCAGAGAAAAGCCACCCGGGATAAACAGTGCGACAAACGCAG
>NZ_JAVLBO010000060.1:0-1911 GCF_031581085.1 Pontimonas sp. | reverse complement strand
CGGGTGTCCAGCTCGATTTGTGGAAACGGTGCGGCGAGAGCCACAGTCTTCCCATCCGCTTGCAACCTGTCGAGAACATCAGGGAGCGCGGCCAGGTCAATATCGGAATACCGCGACGAGAGGATCACCACTTCTGCCCGTTCATACGTCTCAGAGTCGAGAAAACCGGGGTGGAAAAGCATGTTGACCAGCTGGCAACTCATTTTGCCCACCTGATACTCACCGGAGACCTCTTCGCTTTGAGCGAGGACGTTATAGAGATCCCTCGCGTGGGAATTGCCGATGATCACAAGGCCCGGCCGTGGGTCGGCCGCATCAATCCAGCCTTCGTGATCATCATCGCCGTCACCACAGTCGGGCCCTGTCCCCCCGCCGTTGGCGCGAATTAACTCCCACCGATCCTCTTTGGCCCGGTCGTCTCCCACCACATAGCCGGGAATCGTGATGGTCTGAAAATTGAAGCCCGACGCCCCCACAGCACCAGACCACACCGCAACCAAACCGACACTGAGCGTTGCCGTGGCGACGCCCAAGGCCACCCTTCTCGAGCGATCTGGAGTGGATGCCCTCCGACGAAACGGCTGCTCGACGTATCGCCAGGAAAGAACAGACACCACCAGGGAGACGAACAGGGCTGCGATCACGTGCGGGGTGCCAAATTCGACGAAAAGCTCCCGACCAAACACCAGCAGGGGCCAATGCCAGAGATAGAGGCTGTAGCTCACCAGGCCGATCCCTACAAGAGCGGGTGTCGATACTGCTCGAGCGAGAACTGCAGAAAAGTGAGCTCCAGCAATTACCGCGAGGGTGCCGAGGGTCACGGCCAGCGAAGAAAGCGGGGAGTAAAAAGAAGAATCGGCAAAGATTCCCCACACCACGATCACCAGTACTCCAAGTCCTCCGAGTATTCCTGCGGTGCGGCGAGGAAGTGGGCTGCGCGCCTGTCGAGAGAGAACGTCGGCCAGTAGAACCCCGGCGAGAAACTCCCAGGCCCTTGTGGGCAGGAGAAAGAAGTTGGCGTTCGGGTCAAGTACTCCGCTGAAGCTGACTACTAAGGACAGGAGAAATGCCCCCCATAGGAACACTCGGATGCTCTTAGTCCCCAGACGCACAGCGATGTAGAGCAGCAGCACGAGGAAGACATAAAACTGGCCTTCAATCGACACGCTCCATAGGTGGAGGAGGGGATTTTCGTCTAGCGGGGTGTCGAAGTAACCGGAGTTTTGCCAAAAAAACACGTTGGAAAAAAAGCCGACGCTGCTTAGAGCACTGCCACCAAACTTTCGAAATGCCTCGTCAGAGAGCAAAAACCAGGACGCAATAGACACGACACCCACCGTGGCGATGAGGGCGGGAACAAGACGTCGCACTCTCCTGGCAAAAAAATCGCGCAGTTCGAGCATTCCCGCGTGAGCTTGTGGGAGCAGAATGAGGCCCATCAAGAAGCCACTCAGTACGAAGAAGACATCGACTCCGAGCCAGCCTCCGCTGACGTATTGGCCAAACCCGTGATAACCCAGAACGAGGAGGATGGCGATGCCTCGGAGGCCATCCAGTTCAGGTCGACGAGTGAGCGCCTGCATGGTCCTCTTCTCTCGCTCAAAGTTAGAGATAGCTTCAGCGAGTACCGGCGCCCACGCGACCCGGCGCGACACCTCGCCGTGACAAATACCTTCCACCATCACGTTATCGAAGACAATTCTTTTGAGGGGCAACTCGGTAGGGGAATTGACACGCTTCTGACCCGCTGCTCACGCCTCTGAACGGCTGCGCTGGGCCGGGTACCCCACCAAGAGGTCGGATTCTGGCCGGGTTAGACTGTGCGGATAGTCACCGGGGAACCAGTGACGAGGAAAGGAGGGGTTATGGCCAGTGTGTTGCTGCTAAGCGGTGATGACCCCTCTGCTGTGT
>NZ_JAVLBO010000005.1:0-73271 GCF_031581085.1 Pontimonas sp. | reverse complement strand
GCCGATCGCGACGAACGCCAGGCCTACGCAGACATTGAACAACAGGAGCGCGCCAAGCGAGGGCTTGGCGCCGAGGACCTACTTGACCAGGGGAAAGAGGATGGTCTCGCGGATGCCAAGCCCCGTGAGGGCCATTAGTAGTCGGTCGATTCCCATCCCCATGCCGCCACTGGGCGGCATGCCGTGCTCAAGAGCACGGAGGAAATCTTCGTCGACACTCATGGCTTCATGATCACCCTGTGCTCCAAGCTGTGCTTGGAGCACAAAACGCTCCCTTTGAATGACCGGGTCGACCAGTTCTGAATAGCCGGTGGCGAGCTCGAAGCCTCTGACATAGAGGTCCCACTTTTCGACAACACCGTCAATGTCCCGGTGATCACGCACCAGGGGCGAGGTGTCGACGGGGAAGTCCATCACAAAGGTGGGTGCGACGAGGTCTGGCTTCACAAAGTGTTCCCACAGCTCTTCGACCAGTTTCCCGTGGGTGGGTAGTGCCACCTCAAGCTCCAACGAGTCCGCCATTTTCTGCAGTGTTGCGGTGTCGGTGCGTGAGGTGATTTCTTCGCCGGCTTTTTCTGACAGCGAGTCATAGAGCGACAGCCTGTCCCACTGACCACCGAGGTCATACTCTGTTCCGTCGGCCCATGTCACAACATGGCCGCCAGCGACCGCGCTGGCGGCATTTTGAACCAGTTCTTGGGTGAGGTCGGCCATGGTGTTGTAGTTGCCATAGGCCTGGTAGGCCTCCAGCATGGAAAACTCTGGACTGTGGGTGGAGTCGGCGCCTTCGTTTCGAAAGTTGCGGTTAATTTCGAAGACCCGCTCGATACCGCCCACGACGGCGCGCTTGAGAAACAATTCCGGCGCGATCCGCATGAACAGTTCGGTATCAAAAGCGTTCGAGTGGGTGACAAAGGGTCGGGCTGTTGCCCCACCGTGCAGGGTTTGGAGCATCGGTGTTTCGACTTCTAAGTAGTCGTGCTCGGCGAAGGTGTCACGAAGTGAGCGCATCACCGATGCCCTTGTCCGCACCGTGTCTCTAGCCTGCTGGCGGACAATGAGGTCCAGGTAGCGCTGTCTGACCCGGGTTTCTTCGTTTAAGTCACTGTGCAGGTTCGGTAGCGGCAACAGTGCTTTCGCGGCAATCTGCCAATTGGATACCCAGATGGAGAGCTCGCCGCGTTTTGACGTGACCACTTCTCCGGAGACAAAAAGATGATCGCCAAGGTCGACCCAGTCGCGGAGCTGGCCAAAGGACTCTTCGCCCACTTCACCAAACGACACCATCGCCTGCAGTGATGTTCCCGCACCATCTTGCAGGGCGACAAACGCGAGCTTGCCGGTGAGTCGGACGTGCATCACGCGACCGGCTACCCCCACATGTTCATCGGTCTTCGCTTCGGCCTCTAAATGGCCGAAGCGCTCCCGCACCTCCCCGATTGTGGCCGTAATCGGCAGTTCAACCGGATACGCCTCCACACCGGAGTCGAGCATGCTCGCTCGCTTGGCCATCCGCACCGCCTGCTGTTCGACGACGTCCTCTGGGGACTCGTCGGCCGCGGGATCGGGACCGGTGGGCTGTTGTTGCATCTGCTGTCTCAATTTCGCTTGGGTGGGGCTTTAGGCTCGCACCGGGTTCCCGAGGGAACGGGTGCGAGCAGTTTGGGGGTTCGCTGTCGCTTTCACACGTGAGCGCGACGGCCACAAAGCTGCGCTGTGGCGCACGGGACCCTAGCCTACTGAGGCCCGTCCGCTGCTGCAGTGCGGAGCACGGTGTCACTATCCAGCCACACGTTATCCAGTAGTCGGGTGGTGCCCACCCGAATCGCTCCCACCACGACCATCTCGCCGGTGGGCTGCTCCTCCCAGGGGGTAAACGTGTCACTGGAGACCGCTTCGAGGTAGTCCAGTTCAATCCCGGGTGCCACCAGCAGAGTGTGACGCGCCTGCTCGATTCGCTCCAGTGGATCAGTGGGGTTTCCTGTGGCAGTTGGTCGTGAGTGGTGTGCAGAGTTCTCGATTGCCTGAAGCTCTCGGTGCAAAATCAGGGCGTCTGCCCGGTTTTCCGGGGTGAGATAGACATTTCGTGAGCTCAGCGCCAAACCGTCATCGTCGCGGACTATTCCTCCGCGGATGATGCGTATCGAGCGCTGCTCTTTGGCGACCATCTGTTCGATGGCGATGAGTTGTTGGGCGTCTTTTGTGCCAAAGACCGCCACATCGCAGGCCACCAGGTCGAACAACCGGGCCACGACGGTGAGGACACCGTCGAAATGGCCCGGTCGGTGGTGTCCCTCCAAGACATCCCCCAGTGGCCCCGCACTCACCGTGGCGGTGTGTTCCGGGCCATCGGGGTAAATATCGGACAGGCCCGGGATGAACACCTGGTCGACTCCCACGGTAGCGAGCGCTTCGAGGTCTGATTCACGTGTGCGGGGGTAGGCCTCGAAGTCTTCTCCCGGCCCAAATTGCAGCGGGTTGACAAAAATACTCACCACGACGCGGTCGGCTGCCGCCCGCGCTTTTTCGATCAGAGATAGGTGCCCGCGGTGTAGTGAGCCCATGGTGGGGACAAAACCAATCGTCTCCCCCACATCGTGAACGCCGGCAGACCATGCCTGCATGTCCTGGGAGCGGGTGATCACGCTGGGTCCTCGGGGTCGCGGGGTAGTTGGGTGGGCCGCTCGGGAGGCCACGTTGTCGTTTGCTCCGTGCTGGGGCCATTGGAGTTGGGGCCTGGGGGTTCTACCCCGAGTCCCTCCATGTCGAGAAGTTCAGAGGCGCTGAACCCGTCTGGGTGCTCTGCGGTGTGTTGCTCTGTGGCGTGCTGCCTGATGATGCCGTCGATCGTGGCGTGGAGGAGGCTTTGTAGTGCCTGTGGGGCAAAGTCGACACCGGCATCCAGGAGGGGTGTGAGCGCCTCCTGGACGAACTGATGGGTCTGGCCTGTTGCGAGCGCCACACTGTCGTTGAAAGCCGCTTCACCCTCCGGGGTGATGACGAGTGCTTCCATCCCCATTTCGAGGGCGAGTGCTTGACCAATGGGGGCAACCGGTCCGTGTGCGACGACGCCACACCACGCACCTCTCAGGCGCCTAATATCCAGCGAATGGCCCGTCAGTGGCAAGAGCGGCACGAGGCGCACCGTGATGGCCCCCTGGGCCATCACGGGTGCCAGTGTGGCGAGGGACTCTCCGGTGGAGGTTTGACAGACAATTTGGCCCGGTTGGCACAGGCCCTTCTGCTCAATGTCGTCAACGACGTGGGCAAGTGCCTCCCCGTCGCTTGCGAGGATCACCATTTCACTGCGGCGAATAATGTCGTCCACGTCCATGACGGGCACTCCGGGCAGGAGTGCCTCGACATGGTCGGCCCGATCTTCTGGTGGGACACTCCTGCCGACAAGGGCGTGGCCGGCGCCGGCGAGGGCTTGAGCCATCACCGCACCGGCGGGTGAGTCGCCGACTAAACCAATCCCCATCCTCGCCTGAGCATTCACGACGGGGCACCTGAGCGTTGTGGGGCCCTCGTGGAGTGTGGCGCAGGGTCGTGCGGGGGACTTTGGTAACCGGTACTGGTTTCGCGGTTGTGTTCTATTGCCCGCACAACCCGGCCAGAAAGTATTTCTAAAAACGGCCTCGCGTCGTGTTTTTCAAACCCCACCATGCGGGTGATGCCGGGTCCTGGAACGATATTGCACTCCAGCCCGTCGAGGCCGGTCAGGGCGTGCCAGGGGCCTCGAAAGCGCGCAGCGCTTTGAATGCGTCGAAGCGGCACAATTCCCAACTTTCGCACCAGTACTCCGGTGCGAAGCCACAGGGCACCGTCGATAATGCCGATGCTGTGGATGGGGAAGGACAAAATCAGGCGCAGGCGTGCAAACCTGCCGGGCCGAATGATGACGTCGTCCCTCCGTCCGGCATCGGCATCGGCATCGGCATCGGCATCGGCATCGGCATTGTGAGTGTCGGCGAGGGGACCGGTCGCAGCCGCAGCCGCCTCGATGGCGGCGAGGCCGTGATCTCCGAGGGCTTCTTCGACAAACAGCTTCGCGACGGTGCGGACGTGGTCGAGGTGTCCGACCGGCAGGACCATTTGGTGCGAGGGGCCTTGGTTGGTTTGGGACTGGCCCGGGGTAATCGCGCGGTGTATTTCTACCCGCCACCAGCCAAAGAATCGCCACGGCCACGGTTGGGAGATGTGAAGGGCGTGGACTTTATCGGGGGGAATACTGGCCGAGGTGGTGGAGAGTAACCCGTAGCTGACTCGAACAGAGTCCCCCACGGTTTCTAAGCGGAATTGGCTGGCTCGTGTCCACCCTCTGGCAATGGCGACCACATACACCAGTGCGGCGGGAAATGCCCCGATCCACCACTCGAGGTCACCGGTGATCACAAACCCCCCGATGATGACTACGAACGTCAACACAAAGAAAAAGGTTTCTAAGCTCACCACCAAAGACCCCAGAAGCCGCCCGAGGGGCACTTCGACGTGGCGGGTGACTTCTGGTTCAGCCCCGGGAGTGCTGCCCGTCTGGCCAGGCAGCGGTTCGTGGTGGGCGGTGTTGTCGTCTTCCGACTTGTGTACGGAGCCATATGCGGACCCATATTCGGAGCTGTTCGCCTCTGCGGCGCTCGTGCCGTGGGTGTGCTCGGATTGGACGACAATGCGGCGAAGCTCTGTGGCCACCGGGTAGGCGAGGTAGGAGAGGCTCACATTGGCATCGGAGCCGGCTGCTTGAAATTCCAGTTTCGAGACGCCCAGCAGCCTGGGGATGAGTGGTCGCCAGATAGCGACACTGTTGATTCGATCCCGGCGTGCGCGGCGGTGGGTGCGAAAGAGCACACCGTCTCGCACTTCGATGACTTCGTCATCGATGCGCACCGTGTGCATAAACCAGGTGAGCCACAGCCAGCCAGCGCCCAACGCGGCCACCAGCAGAATCAGTCCCGTACCCACCAGGAGTGAGCCGCCGAAGGGAAGCGGCGGCAATTCCCCGATGTCGGTGTCGGGAATTTCTTGGTAGACGAGGTAACTGGAGAAGGCCGTGAGGGCCTGGTCCCACACCGTGGCGAGAAAGACACCGGCGATCGCGGCGACGGCTAAACCACCGCGCAATACCGGGGTGAGCGGGTGTAGTCGATGCCAGTCCCCGTCGGCGTAGGTCTGGGCGCGTCTGGTGGGGGCCGGACCACTGGCCACCTCGCTCACAGTCCCGCTCGCCTCGATTCGGCGAGCGCGACTAGTTCATCGCGCAGCGCTTCAGAATCGGCCATCACGATTCCTGGAATCGTGACGCCGGAGCTGGCCGCTGCGGTGACCAGTCGAATTTCGGCCAAACCCAGCAGGCGTGAGAGCGGACCACGGTTGATGTCCACCAGTTGCAACCGGCCGTAGGGGACGGCGACTTGGCGTTGAAAGATGACCCCGCGGCGAAAGACAAAGTCGTCGTCTCGAAGCCAGTAGCGCATCGCGCGGACTCGAAAGGGAATCAGGATGAAGTTCACCACGGCAATGGTGACCACCAGGGCGAGTGCGATCCAGGTCACCACACTGGGCAAGACGTTGGGGCTTAACAGGGGAAGCAGCGTGACGCCTGCAAGCAGTGTGAAGACAAACCCGAGGGTGACGTATTCGTCGACCATGTGTTTGGGCGAAATTCCCCGCCAGGTCACTTCCGTCGATTCCCCCTCCGCCACAGCAGTGTCGGCTTTACTCATGCGAGTTCTCCTTCCACCGCAGAATTGTCGTCGTCACTGGGGGGTATCTGACACCAGCGCTCGGCAAGCAGACTACCGACCACGAGGAGCACTCCGCCGAGTCCGGTCACAGCGGCGACGATGACCGAGTCCCAGACGACCACCATGCGTCCGAGGAAAAACACGGCCACACCCACCCCCACACCGGTCAGTAGTGCGCCGGTGAGCGATCCGGCTTTCGCGAGAAGTAACACCCTCATGGCGTAAAAGGGGTTGACCGCTGGCCTCCTCCCCGAGTGGTCGCGCTGCCGGGTCTGTTGATCGCTGTCGTGGGTGGCCTGGCGGATCGGCCAGGCCAGTGCGGGGAGGAGGCCACCGATCAGAATCAGTGTCACTGCGAGGCTAATCGGTGGGGTGAACACGGGTTCACCCATTCGCACCAACGCCATTTCGGCGACAAACATCACCGCCGCCCCGGCGGTGAATAACACCGCGAGGATGCCGGGGCGGGTGGGACTCACGCCCGCCCCTCGGGGTCACCACTGTCTGTGTGGGGTGCCTCCTGGCCCTCTAGTTGCCTCAGGAGCTCTGCGAGTGGACCGTGGCCTGGCAGGGTCGCCTCCTGGTCGATTTCACTCCAGGGGGCGAGCACGAACTGCCGCTCGTGTGCCCGGGGGTGTGGCAGGGTGAGCCGGTCTGAGTGGTAGACCTCGTCGTCGTAGTTGATCAGGTCCAAATCGAGGGTGCGGTTGGCAAAAAGGGTGCCGTCTCGGGTGCGCCCGTGCTGGGATTCGATGCCGAGCAAAATCTCGAGCAGTGCTTCTGGTTGCCAGGCCGTCTCGATCAGGATCACCTGGTTCACATACCCCGGTTCTGTGTCGTCATAACCGGATGCAGTCAGTGCCACGGTGTGGTGGAGGGTCGACTCCGCCGTGACACGAACGCCTTCTGTGGCCCTCAGGTCAGCTCGCGCCTGAAAAAGCGTTTCTTCGCGGTCACCCAGGTTGCTCCCCAGTGCCACCACGGCCCGGTGCCAGCGCTCTCGATCATCGCCCGGGGCGTTGGCCTGGGTGCTGGCCTGGGTGCTGGACTGGCTGCTGCCTTGGGCGAAGTGTTCGGAGGGACCCTCGTGTCTCATGGTGTCGATTCTGGTCGATTTCTCGTCACGGTGATTGCAATGTCTTCCACCTGTTGTGACACCGGGGCGCCTGGTTTGTGCACGGTGACGGTGGCGGCCATCGCCTGGCGAAATTGCCACACCGTCTCCAGCACCCGAGACGCGAGGGTTTCAATCAAATCCACGGGCTCGCCGGTCACTACCGCTTCGATGGCATCGAGGAGTTCTGCGTAGTTCAGGGTGTGTGCCACATCGTCACTGCCGGCGGCGCCGGCAGTGTGTAATTCGATATCCACGTCGATGATGAAGCGCTGACCGTCTCGTTTTTCGTGGTCGAACACCCCGTGGTATCCCCACAGTTCAAGACCGGTCACCACCATCCGATCGGCCACTACTGTCCTCCTCGTTGCACGCGCTGCCAGACCTCAAGGGCTTCGCGGTGTGGGCGTGGTTCGTGAACCCGCAGCGCGGTAACCCCCCTGCCGGCCAGGGCGACACTAAGCGCCACCGAGACTCCGTCTCGCTCTGTGGCACTGTGTCCCTCCGGCAGGAGTGCCCCGAGGAATCGCTTTCTCGATGCTCCGACGAGCACCCCGTGTCCCATCTGGGCGATGACCTCGATTGCGTGCAGAAGCTCCCAGTTGTGTGAGGCGTCTTTGGCAAAACCAATACCGGGATCCAGCGTGATCCGCTCGGGGTCAATCCCTGCCTCGACCGCTTTATCCCGCTGGGTGCCGAGCTCGGCTGTGACGTCGGTGACGACGTCGCCGTAGTGGGCGAGGGAGTCCATCTGGTCGCTGTGGCCACGCCAGTGCATCAGCACGTAGTCGACACCGGCTGTAGCCACCCGGTGACACATGTCCGGATCGGCCTGACCACCCGAGACGTCGTTGATAATGGCGGCACCGCAGTCGACCATGCGCATTGCCGCCTCAGCGCGCATCGTGTCGACACTGACCCGGATGCCCTCCAGAACCAGGCCCCGCACGACGGGTTCCAGCCGGGCGATTTCTGTTTCCTGGTCGATTCTCGTGGCACCGGGCCTGGTGGACTCGGCACCCACGTCGATCACGCTGGCGCCCTCCTCTGCCATCTGCACACCCCGGGCAATGGCCGCGCCCGCATCGAGGTATAGACCGCCGTCACTAAACGAATCGGGGGTGACGTTTAACACCCCCCACAGCGCTGGGACCTGAACACTCACGACTGTGACCCCTAGTCGCTCTCGTGCTGGGGTGTCGACACTGCACCGGCTTGGGGGGTAGCGCCCATCGACACGAGGGCCTCTCGCCGTGCGGCGGGGTCACTCAGAGACCCCGCACTCGCCACGGTGATCGTTTCTGATTCGGCCAGTTTGGGACCGCGGTGTTGGACACAGCCGTGCTCGCCGCGTATGACCACGACCGACCCGGCGGCGACTCCGGATTGCACCAGAGCGTCGGCGACCATGTCGCCTAAGCGCTCTTGCATTTGCGGTCTAGACGCCACGATGTCGACCAGGTCAGCCAGTATTCCCAGGCCCACAAGTGTGTCCGCGGGTTGGTAGCCCACATCCGCTACGCCTCGAAAAGGCAGCAGGTGGTGTTCACAAATGGAGCTAAAGGCAATGCCTCGCAGGGCGACAAAGTCGCCCACCTGGTCTTTGGCTTCCGCGAGCGGGCTCGCGTCTTGGAGTAGGGCCACCGGGTCGACTCCCACACCGCGGTAGAGCTCCTGGAAGAGCTCACTCACTCGCTCCGGGGTGCCCTGGAGGCCAGGGCGCCCCAGGTCTTCCCCAACCGCTTCTAAAAGGTCATTGACTGCACGCTGTAGCTTCTTGTCATCCACGACAACACCCACCTGCCGCGCTCGGGGTGTGGGGCACCAGGGCAGCGTGCTGGCCGTGTGTGGCTACCATCAGCCACCCTGTGGGGTGTCGGAACCGGAGCTGTCTTTTTCTGCCGAGGGGGCTGTCGAGGGAGACGCCTTGCTGGTGGAGGCTTTTGTCGTGGAAGCCTTAGTGGAAGCCTTCGTGGAGGCCCGCTTGGTGGTCGTTTTCTTCGCCGCGGCGGTGGGCTTTTGTGCGGGTTTTTCCGGAACACTCACCGGGGGTTTTGTCGACTGCGGGCGGCCCTGGTAGGAGCGCCAGAGTGGCCGCTTCGTCAGTTGCTTCACGCCCTGGAAAATCTCGGCCAACTGGAGGTGATTGAGTGTTTCTTTTTCCAGCAGTTCCGTGGCGAGGCGGTCCAGCACACTGCGGTTATCGCTTAAGACTTTCCAGGCTTCTTTGTGGGCGTTGTCGATCAGCTGGCGTACTTCGTGGTCGACCCGCTCGGCCACCGCGTCGGAGTAGTCCCTCTGGTGTCCCATGTCGCGACCCAGGAAGACTTCACCGCTTGCCTGACCCAGTTTCACCGCCCCCACGTCACTGCTCATCCCGAATTCGGTGACCATACGCCTGGCAATACTGGTCGCCTTATCGATGTCGTTGGACGCACCCGTGGTGGGGTCGCGAAAGACGATTTCTTCGGCAACACGGCCACCCATGGCGTAGGTCAACTGATCGAGCAGTTCGTTTCTCGTCACCGAGTATTTGTCGTCGAGGGGAACCACCATGGTGTAACCGAGGGCGCGGCCTCTCGGCAAAATGGTGACCTTCGTCACCGGGTCGGTGTGTCGCATGGCGGCTGCAGCGAGGGCGTGGCCGCCCTCGTGATACGCGGTGATCAGTTTTTCTTGATCGGACATCATGCGGCTTCGCCGCTGCGGTCCCGCCATCACCCGGTCGACTGCCTCATCGAGAATTTCGTTCGTCAGTTTGTTTTTTGCCCCCCTGGCGGTGAGCAGTGCGGCTTCGTTTAAGACATTGGCGAGGTCGGCTCCGGTGAACCCGGGGGTTTTTCTGGCCAACACGTCGAGGTCCACGTTTTTCGCCATCGGTTTTCCTTTGGCGTGGACATTCAAAATCGCCGCACGGCCTTTCATATCCGGTGCGTCGACCTGGATTTGGCGGTCAAACCGGCCTGGGCGCAAAAGTGCCGGGTCCAAAATGTCGGGCCGGTTTGTCGCCGCAATCATGATGACGTTCAGTTTGGGATCAAACCCGTCCATTTCGACCAGCAACTGGTTGAGGGTTTGTTCCCGCTCATCGTGTCCGCCACCCATACCGGCGCCGCGGTGTCGACCGACGGCGTCAATTTCGTCGACGAAAATGATCGCCGGAGCGTTTTCTTTTGCCTGGTTGAACAGGTCGCGCACACGACTGGCACCCACACCGACAAACATTTCGACAAAGTCGGAGCCGGAGATCGAGTAGAAGGGCACGTTGGCTTCACCGGCTACTGCCCGGGCGAGAAGTGTTTTACCGGTTCCCGGCGGGCCATAGAGCAGGACGCCTTTGGGGATTTTCGCCCCCACTTTGGTAAACCGCTCCGAGTCTTTGAGGAAGTCTTTAATTTCATCGAGTTCTTCGATGGCCTCTGTGGCCCCCGCGACGTCTTCGAAATTGACGGTGGGGGTTTCTTTGGTGACCAGTTTGGCTTTCGATTTGCCAAACTGCATCACCCGGGAGCCACCGCCCTGCATCGAGCTCAGCAGGAACCAGAAAATCAACCCGATGATCAAAAACGGCAACATCAGCCCCAGGAAACTCAGGAACCAGTTTCCCTGGGGGACTTCGTCGGTAAACGAATCCACCTGGGAGTTGTTCACCGCGGTGACGACTTCGTCACCGCGGGGGGCGACGTAGTAAAACTGCACCAGGGTGCCCTGGTTGTCATAAGAGTTTTTCAACTCCAGGTCGACACGCTGTTCGATGTCGATGATGGTGGCCTCTTCGACGCGGTTGTCTTGGAGTAGCCCGAGGCCCTCTTGGGTGGAAATGCTTCGGTAACCACCGAGGTTCAGAAGCGACAGTCCCACCACCACAACTAATACTCCGGCGGCGATGTAGGGGATGGGGCCGCGCACGAGCGACTTCCAGGAAAACTCTTTCTTTGTGGCCATTGGCCGGATGCCTCACTTCACACGATGGGGGGCTGGTGACACCAACGCTTAAGAGTATCGCTCAGGGGTGTTGGATGCCGGTGAGCGTTCGCCGGAGGCTAAGTACCCCCCGCCACCCTCCTGCGTCTTCACTCGGGCGGCTGGCCCCCATAGACCGCGGGGGTGAGCACCGCGACCGAGGTGAGGCTTCGGTAGCGGTTGGCGTAGTCCAAGCCGTAGCCGACCACAAACTTGTTGGGAATATCAAAGCCCACGTAATCCAGTGGCACGTCGACCGTCATCGCCTCTGGTTTGCGAAGAAGGGTCATGACCCGCAGTGACTGTGCCCCGCGGGAGCGGAAGTTTTCTAACAACCAGGAGAGGGTCAGCCCCGAGTCGACAATGTCTTCGACAATCAGGACGTGTCGACCCTCCATTGCGGTGTCCAGGTCTTTCAAGATTTTCACCACACCGCTTGATTTGTGGTCGTTTCCGTAACTGGACACGGCCATCCAATCCATTTCGACCGGCAGTCGAAGCTCACGGGACAAATCGGCCATCACCATCACCGCACCACGGAGCACCCCCACCAACAGCGGGGTTTCACCCTCCAGGTCTGCTTCGACCTCCCGAGCAATTTCGGCGATCCGCGTCGAAATCTGCTCCGGGGTGAGCAGGATTTCTTCCAAATCGCCCTGAACGTCAGCGGTGTCCATTAACAGAGTCCATTAACAGTGTCCATCGGTGTGCTCTTCCCTGTGGTGGCGGGCCTTACTGCGCGGAAAACCTCAGCTCATCCCCGTTCCTCACAACTCTACCGCCGGGAATATCGACCGGGCCCTGCCCCCTCCAGTGGGTGACCAGGCGCATCAAGGCTTCGGTGTGGGTGTGGCTGAGGTGGGAGCCAAGGGTCTGCTTCGCCACCACGCGCAGCACCCGGGACATTACCGCCGGCGGTTGTGTCTGCCACAGCCCCACCGGAACGATTCCTGCGCCGGCCTGGTCTCCCAACGATTCGTAGACGTCGTTCGCCATCTGATCTAATACTTCGCCGTCTTGTCGCACCAATTCCGCAGTGCGCACCAGTGCATCGGCCACACCGGGCCCCAACTGTTTTTCCAACACCGGCATCACGCGGTGTCTAATCCGTGGTCTGACAAAACGATCCTCACTGTTGTGGGGGTCGGACCACCAGGACAGCCCCGCATCGACACACACCTGTTCGGTTGTCGCCCGGGAGAGTCCCAAGAACGGTCGCCACCACAGTCCAGATACCTTCTGCATCCCAGCGATGCTCTGAGGCCCAGATCCACGGGTCAGACCAAGAAGAACGGTTTCTGCTTGATCGTCTTTGGTGTGGCCAAGTAACACGGCAGTGGCCTGGCGTTTCTCTGCCACAGCAGCCAACGCCTCGTAGCGGGCATCGCGGGCACGCGATTCGATATTTCCCCGCGGGGTGTCTCCTGAATCGGAGTTGTCGACATCCACAGTGTCCCCGGCGATATCCACCCGCACGATCTGGGCGTCAACGCCCATGGTCTTGAGGGTGTCTTGTGCTGTGAGGGCGACGTCAGCGGAGTCGGGTTGTAGCTGGTGGTCGATGATGACCGCTTCTACGCGGTGTCCGGCTTTGGCAAAGACAAACGATGCGGCGTAGGCGAGTGCCAGGGAATCGGCACCACCGCTCACGGCAATAAGAAACAGAGAACCCGGGGCAATGCCGCCCGGACGGGCGGCATGTTCTGCTTCTAGGCAGTCGCTGATGGCCCGCCTGGCATCGGCCATCGGCGGGGTGAGCCGGGGGCGCCGGCCGGCTTCTTGGGGCTCTTCTGCCACCCGGTAAGGTTACTTGACACGTTTTTGCGAGCGCCCCCAAGGAGTACAGCCATGGCCGATTACCCCGCCGTTATTGAAATCCCCCGCGGATCACGCAACAAATATGAAGTAGACCACGAAACCGGTCGAGTGTTTCTCGACCGCGTGCTCTACACGTCATTTGTCTACCCCGCCGACTACGGCTTTATCGAACACACTCTGGCCGATGACGGCGACCCGGTCGATGTCCTCGTGATGACCGAATACCCGGTCTTTCCCGGTGTGGGAATCAAAGTGCGCCCGGTGGCGGTATTCAACATGACCGACGACGGTGGTGTGGACGCCAAAGTGCTCTGTGTGCCCTCCGGGGATCCCCGCTGGGATTACATCCAAGACATTGACGATGTCCCCGAGTACACGAAGAAAGAAATCGAGCACTTTTTCGAACACTACAAAGACCTCGAACCCGGTAAGTGGGTCAAAACCGAGGCGTGGAGCGACAAAGCTGAAGCGGAAAAGATCATCGAAGAGTCGGTGAAGGCTTACCACGACGCCAAGTAACCCCTACCGGGGTTATCGGTATTCACGAAGTAACGGTGTTAGGCCGGGCTCTGTCTTGGTGCCGTAACGGTATTAACCGAGCCGCACGCCTCGGTCACCCATGAAGTAGTACGGGTCGACCGGGTCCCAGTCGCGCCTGGTTTCAAAGTGCAGGTGGCAACCGGTGGACCCACCGGTGGTGCCCACCCGGGCGATCAGTTGCCCGGTTTGTACCCGCTCGCCGAAGTTCACATACATTGAACCCGACTGCAGGTGCATATAGCCGGTGGTGACCCCGTCGCCGTGGTTGAGACGAATGAAGTTTCCGCCGGTACCCAACCATCCGGCATACGACACGGTGCCTTCCCTCGCCGCATAGACCGGTTGCCCACAGGGGTGGGCGAGGTCGATTCCGGCGTGGAAGCGGGTGGTGCCGTAGATGGGGTGGATGCGGTTTCCGTAGTGGCTGGAAATGTACCCACCGGTGGGGCGTGCCCAGCCGGAAGCAGAGATTTGTCCGGGGTCGATCATTCCCCGCACTTCGGAAAGCTGTCTGGCGATCACACCGGCCTGGTAGTCCTCTTCGGTGGCTTCTCGTTCTTCGACCAGCACGGCGAGTTGTGCCTCGAGGGTGGCGGAGGCTTCTAATTGCTCATCCAGCGCTTCGGCGGCGCGCAGCGCGGCGTCGTTAGCCGCATCGAAGGTGGCTTCTGCTTCGACTTGGAGTTCTTCTCGAATCTCGGAGGCCACTTCGGCCTGGTCGGTTAACGACTGGGCGGTGTTTTGGTCGGCCAGCGCTTTGGCGTAGATACCGTCGGTCTGTTCCGCAATTTTGGAGGCGTAACCGAGTCGGCGCAGGAGGCCGTCTGCCTCATCGGCGTTGACAAAAATGGTGGCCTGGAGGTCACCGCCGCCCGCGCGGGCCAGTTCGGCGACGAACTGGCCGGCTTGCATGCGGGATTCTTCGGCGGTGTCTGAGGCAGCGTCTGCTTCGGCCTGGAGTTGTTCTTGGGTGTAGATGGCGTCGTCGAGGTCTTGTTGGGCTTCGACGAAAATTTGGCCAAGCCTCGCCGCTTCTTCTTCAGCCGCCTGGTATTCGGTGGCGAGTTCATCGATCAGGCCCTGCAACTCTTCGATCTTCTCTTGAGTTTTTTCTTCGTCTTCTCGCGCCTCGAGGACGTCCTGCCAGGAGGGGTACTCCTTGGCGAAGGCCTGTTCGTGCCAGACCACAGTGACACTCAGCACCAAGGCCGCCACGACCGATGTGATAACCGGCAGGCTAATGACATGCTCACGAAGGCTTCGCACGAAATATCACGATAGTCACACCACCCACAGCTACTCCGCAGTGAAGGGGGTGTGGCGCGGGGTTCGCACCCCGCGCACAGCTGCTTATCCGGCCTGCTGGCACACTCGCCAAGTAACGCACTCGCGTGGGGGGACAGAGCCCACGCGGGTATTTTTACATGAGGCACCGGGCCGGCCACGCGGGCAATATACGTGAGGCACGGCGCCTGTTTGCATTCCCATCCCCGTCGACCTACACTCATAGAGCGCTGAAACCAGCTCGGCCCCATCGTTTAGCGGCCTAGGACGCCGCCCTTTCACGGCGGTAGCACGGGTTCGAATCCCGTTGGGGTCACGTATAATTTAATATCGCAAGGCCCTGTGGCGCAGTTGGTTAGCGTGCCGCCCTGTCACGGCGGAGGTCGCGGGTTCAAGTCCCGTCAGGGTCGCGAACTAAAGAGCCCCCCAGCGGGGCTCTTTAGTTAGGGCATGTAGTTGGTGTCCTTGGCTCTGTAGCTCAGTTGGTAGAGCGTTCGACTGAAAATCGAAAGGTCACCGGATCGATGCCGGTCGGAGCCACTTCATACTTTCTCTTAGGCGCCTGCTTCCCTCCACGAGTAACCAGACGCAGTTTCGGGCATGCTTTCGCCAGCGACAAGTCCCGCAAATACAGAGCGATCCTGGCTTGATCCGAGTTCTAGGAACCGCCATCCGGAAGTGTGTTTTTGATGAGGCCTTCGTGATCCCGACCGCCGTAATAGACGCCATAAATCTCGACCTCCCGCTCACTGATGATGAACGCGATCATTACCCGTCGCCTGAAACCCAAGGTCCTCATTTCAGGGTAAAGATCGTCTCGCGCGATGCCCCGATGAGGAAAAGTACTCAAGCTGTCGCAAAAGTCATAGACCGATAGCACGAAGCGTTCCGCTGCTTCGGATGAACTCTGATTCGCGACCCAAAGGAAGATATCGGTCAGTTGCTGCTGAGCTTCAGGAGAGTAGGTGACCCGATACGTCACGAGCCATTTTCATCGTCGTATTTGGCTCTCAGACCTGAAAGGTAGGCACGCATGTCTTCGGCACTTATTGCCCGAGATGGGTCGGCACGCATCGCCTCCACGGAGTTCACCACCTCGGTCCGCAGCCACCGCTCGACAGCCTCTTCCTGTGAGAACAGCGCACGGAGTCCGTCGCGAATCACTTCGCTTTCGCTTGCATAGGCGCCAGAGGCGACCCGCTCCTTCAACGCCTCAGCCATGTTGTTGGGGAGCGTGATGCTGAGCTGCTTCGTGGTGCGCATAATCGACCCTCTCGTTGAGTATGACTCAATCCTACTATTCGTTCTCAATGCAGACCCCCTCCGAGTAGGTACGAAGAAGTAGAACACGTGTTTTGGCCGAGGCGTCGGGATTATCAACACGGCCGTAAACACTAGATCGGGAGCGGTCGTGATCACCGGTTCATCCACTTGTCGGTGGTGGGACTTACTGTCCCCGCATGGCCATCCCCAACACACTCCGCCCAAGCCCTCTGAGAACTCATCGCTTAACCAACTATTTTTGGTTGATACCAAGTATTATTGGTAGCGTCATGATTCTCAAAAAACCGTTTCTCAGTGTGACCCCGAGCCTCGACGGGGACGTCTTAGTTCGGGTGGCACGGGCCACCGACTGGCTATCGGTCCCTCAGATTCACGCTCTTCTGCCCGAGCGCTCCGACGAGGGCATTCGCAATACCCTCAGTCGCTTAGTCCAGTACGGCTTACTCCTCGAAAAGGTTTTCGGCAGATCGCGGGTGTTTTCGCTCAATCGTGACCATCTCCTCGCATCGGCAGTTGTGGACATTGCCGAGGCACAAGAACGCTTCCTTGATCGACTTGGCGAGCGTTGCGCCTCATGGGATAGCCCTCCGGTTTTTGCTGCGCTCTTTGGCTCAGCAGCCAGGGGCGAAATGACCGCAGAAAGCGACATTGATCTCTTCATCGTTCAGCCACATAACACCGACGACGACACCTTCTCCGAACAGATTGATGGGCTATGCGCCGAAGCGTCCCGCTGGACGGGAAACGACGTGCAGGCGCTGGTAATCCCCGAGAAGTCCCTGATTGGAGCGAAAGAATTCGAACCGGTCCTCTCGGACATCGAGCGTGAGGGGTTGTTCTTTATCGGCGACAGGGATACCTTTTCCCCGTTCATTGAGCGCCAATGACCTCAACAGAACCGACAGCACTGAACTCGCCCGTCCACGAGCCAACCGACAGACGGTCCTCTTTAGCTGTAGTGGGCAACCATTCGGTTGCCGGCAATCAGTGATCCGCCCAGCACCGCGGGGATTCCACCTCCGGGGTGGACACTCGCCCCAACCCGCCACAACCAGCGGTGTCGAAGAGAATGGTAGCCGGGGCTGTGGAAGGGACCCGATTGCCACCAGGGGCGTCCCGCCCCATACAGTGCCCCGCCGACCGCGCCAAAGCTTTCGAAATATTCGGGGTGCAAGATCGTGTAGTCCTCGACCAGGTCGGACCATTTGGCATCGATGCCCATCACATCGAGCGAGCGCTGCAGTTCGCTCGACACCCAGTCATCACCCACTCCCGCACTCTCACCATTCGCCGGGGCGGTCAGCAGGAATGCTGCGGTGGCTTTGTCGTTCGGATAAATGTGGCCGGTCTTGTAGTAGTTGACAAAAGCCATCGTTTGCTCCGGGATGCGCCGATTGAGCACACTGTCGAAGAGTTCATCGGGTTCGTCCGGCAGCACCACCGAATGCGTGACGGTGTCGGCTGGTAAGTGTTCGCTCAGTGTCGCAAACACGGCGACTCCCGAGCAGGAGAGATTCTGGGGGTCTGGCCGGGGGTGTCCCATCAGTCGCTCGAGCACTCCCGCATCCAGGGAACTCACCACAAAATCTGCGTCGTAGTGGCCGTGCTCTGTCGTGACCGACTTCTTCGACACAGCGGTTGCCCCTTCAGAGAGCTTGAACTGTGCTCCTGCGGCCTCGGCGAGGCGGTGTAAGGAGTTGGCGATCTCCCAGACACCTCCGGTGGGGACAAAGACCCCCTCATCGGCCATCACAGCGGGCATGGTGGCATACAGGGCGAGAGTCTGTTCGGGGGATACCCCCGCGTTGAGCGTGTGAATAGCGATAATGTCGCGCAGTTCCTGGGGAAGGTCGGGGCGGTGGTCCAGGTAGGCCTGTGTGCTCAAGTGCCTGCCGTAGGAGGACACCAGTTTTCCCGCCGGTGCCATGACCCCGGCACTGAGCGGGTCAGTCGTCAGCAGGTCGGTGATGACCGGTCCCAGTGTGGCGTGTTCGTCTTGAAATGCCGACCACGCCTCTGCCCACGGGTGATCGGCGGCGACAGGAATATCGGTGACGTGGCCGCGGTAGAAGTAGCGACCCACTTCCGGCAGTCGCTCTAAGTGCAAGTCGGCGATTTCCCGGGCGGGAAGCCCCGGACCCAGCGAGTCGTAGCGGTCAAAGAAACGCTCAAGTACTTGGGGGAAGGTCACCAGGGAGGGTCCGGTGTCGATGCGCTGTCCCGCCACGCTGATTCGACGGGACTTACCGCCCACCCAGTCGTTTTTTTCGACGACGGTGACGTCGAATCCTGCTTTGGCGAGGAGGGCGCTGGTGGCGAGACCGCCGAGTCCAGCTCCGAGGACAACGACGCGACGGCTCATGCTGGGTAGCTTCCCACAACGAGGCCGACAACCAGCTGGAATCCGGCCACAGCACCCGCAACGTAGGGGAAAGCCACAGAAAAGCGGTAAATATCGCGCGCTTTGGGTGTGGTCGGCTCGCGCCACAGGGCGATGACCAACCAACCGGCAATGAGCGCGTTGACCACGGCCACTGGCCAGTTCACCAGGGCAAAAAACACCGTGGAGATGGTCCAGAAGACTGCCGACCACGCCAGGGCGCCTTTGGTCCCAAAGGCGACCGCAGTGGTTCTAATACCCGCGTCGGCGTCTTCATCGATGTCTTGGATGGCGTCGTAGACGTGTTTGGCCATACTCCAGGCCATCAGGCCAATAGCGGCCGCCCAGACGGGCTGCTCACCGAGCGCGAAGGGGACAAAAACAAGCGGATAGGCATAGTCGGTATTGGAAATCGAATCCCACACCGGCCGTCCTTTGAACCGAAGCGGTGTGGACGAGTACTGCCAGAAAGAAAACGCGTAGGCGAGCATCCACGCCCACGCCGGCCACGGCAGCGTGACCACGAAGTAGACGAGGAAGGGGATGTTCGTGACCACCACGCCCCAGGCGATGGATCGCACTTCACCGTCGACAATCTTTGCCCCGCCGTAACCTCCTTTGCGGGCGTTGGGGTCATCGGTGTCCCGGTCAAAAATGTCGTTGATGCCGTAAATCAGGAGGTTGAAGGGGAAGGTGACCCAGATGAGGATGGGCAAAATGTCCCACGTCCAGAGGTATCCCGATAACCACATCGCGATGATGGTGGTTCCAATCGTGTTGACCCAGAGGACGGGTCGAGAAATTTCCACGAGGCGGCGCAACACCCCCTCACTCTAGCCCCCTGTCCTGAAGCCCTATTCCGGTTATGAATCGGACTATTTTTGGTTTTTCACCCCCTCAGCACTAACTAAAGTGACTATAGTTGTGGTAGGGAGGCGTGGAGTGACCGAACAAGTAAGCAGACTCATCGAGGGCGTTGTGGCTCCGGTCCGTCGCGTGCTCGTCTTCGAGCCCCAACCCCTGCTTCGAGACCTCCTCGTGGGCACCTTGACCCACGAAGGCTTCGACGCGCGGGGAGCGACTGACCCAGAAGACGCCTGGAACGCCTTCCTCCGCCACGACCCAGACGCCGTTCTTCTCGAATACAACATCCAGTCGTGCGAAAGCGGAGCAACATTTGCCGAGGCACTCTTGGACCACTCCCCGGGGATCGGTCTGGTCTTCCTGACCGACGTGAGACACCCCCGCATCATCGACGCCGACAACCCGGGTCTACCCGGCGGCGCAGCCTTTTTACACAAGTCCTCACTCTCAGGAAGCGACGAAGTGGTCTCCGCCCTCGACCACGTCCTTCGCGGCCACGGGGATGTCCCCCGGCACGACCGCGAATACGCCGCCGAGTGGGACGACCTCTCCAGCCAACAAATCGACGTGTTACGCCTCATCGCCAAAGGCCACTCCAATAAAGAAATTGCTCTCCTTCGAGGCACCCAGGTGCGCTCAGTGGAAACACTGATCGGACGCACCTTCGATCAGCTGAACATCAACTTCACGGGGGGCGAAGGAAACCGCCGGGTACTCGCGGCCAGGCACTTCCTCCTCGCCGCCTCGCCGCAGCCGGAGCGGGTAGGCCTCGCCCACTCGGCCTAAAGCCTCTCCGCATATCGGCACTGGACACATCCGCGCTGCGCTCATTCGCTCTGAGCCCACCCGCGCCGGGCACACCCACTCTCGGCACCTCCGCGCCCACCTGCGCTGGCGGCCTCACTGCCTGTGACGGGATTGTTGTTAGTTGACGGTGGGCTTAGTCCGAAGCGGTCCGCGATGGGTTTTGTGCTGTGCGGATTGGGCCACCGGTTTCACCGTCACCAGGTCCAGGTTCACGTGTGGGGGAAGCTCCAGTGCGGAGGCAATCGTCAGGGCCACGTCCTCGGCAAGAAGCGGCCGGTCCACATCGGCATAGACCGACTCTGAGCGCGACGCGTCCCCGCGGAAGCGCTTCAGGGCAAATTCGTCGGTCTTGACCATGCCCGGGGCAATGTCGATTACCCGAATCGGCTCACCGCTTAGCTCCAAGCGGAGTACCTGCATCATCGCGTGGGCGGCATATTTTGCCGCGTTGTAGCCTCCGCCGCCCTCGTAGGGGGTAAATCCCGCTGTCGAGGTAACCGTCACAATGTCGGCACCACCGCTGCGGTCAGCGGCCCGGCGCAACATGGGCAGAAAGGTCGAAATCATTCGCTTGGTGGCCAAGACGTTGACTTCATACATCCAGCGCCAGTCGTCGATTGATCCGTCTTCGACGGATTCCATCCCCACGGCACCACCGGCGTTATTGATCAACACATCTATGCCACCGCCCTGTTCCACCCACGAGGCGAGTGCCGACACGTCATCGTCGACGGTGATGTCACAGGCGTAGGAGTCGATCTGTGGGTGGTCGGCCAGCGCGTCGAGTTTGTCTTTTCGCCGTGCCACCGCCACGACCTGCCACCCGCGATCGGCCAACACCGTGGCGGTCGCCGCCCCAATACCGGAGCTCGCTCCGGTGATCAGTACGCGTTTGGTGGTCTGGTCGTGCGGTGTGGTCACGGCGTCGACCCGGGCGTTCCTAGAGCGACTTCACCGAACCCAACACCTTGGTGAGCGAATCTTTCGCGTCACCAAAGAGCAGGGTGGTGTTTTGCTCGAAGAGCAACTCGTTTTCGATTCCCGCAAACCCTGGACGCATGGAGCGCTTCAGGAACACCACCTGCTGCGCCTCGGCCACGTCCAGAATCGGCATGCCGTAGATGGGAGAACCGGGGGTGGTCTTCGCGGCCGGGTTCACCACGTCGTTTGCCCCCACAACCAACGCGACATCGGCGTTTTTAAACTGCGGGTTGACCTGGTCCATTTCCACGAGCAGCTCGTAGGGCACGCTCGCTTCGGCCAACAACACGTTCATGTGACCGGGCATACGTCCGGCCACCGGGTGCATGGCATAGACGACCTCGATGCCCTTGGCTTCGAGGGCTTGCTGCAGCTCCGAAATGGTGTGCTGTGCTTGGGCGACGGCGAGGCCGTAACCGGGGACGATGATGACCCGGTTGGCGTAGCCCAGCAAAATCGCAATGTCTTCTGCCGAGCTGGAGCGCACCGGACGATCCGACGCTTCGGTCGAACCCGCCGTGGAGCCTCCCTTGAAGGCGCCGAAGATGGTGTTGGTCACACTGCGACCCATCGCTTGGGCCATCTCGCGGGTGAGGATCGTTCCACTGGCACCCACCAGGGTTCCACCCACCAGCAACAGGGTGTTTCCGAGGACGAGACCGGACGCGGCCACTGCCAGGCCGGTGAGGGCGTTCAGCAGCGAAATGACGATGGGAACGTCGGCACCACCCACGGGCAGCACTACGAGGACACCGCCCAGGAGGCCAAGCGCCATCAGCGCGATCGCCCAGGTATAGCTGGCATCGGCTATGACGAAGTAGGACCCGAGGCCCACAACGAGCACCAGGGCAATCATGACGAACTGTTGGCCGGGGAAGGTCACGGGCCGGGTCGTCATCAATTCTTGGAGTTTCATAAAGGTGATGATCGAACCCGAGAAGGACACACTTCCCACAAACACCGTGAAGGCCACGGCGACCAGGAAGCCCAACGTGTCGGCGTGCTGGAGCTCCAAGAGCGCGACAACGGCGGCTGCGCCACCGCCGACACCGTTAAAGAGCGCCACCAACTGCGGCATCTGAGTCATTTGCACCATGCGGGAGGCGGGAACGGAGAGCACCGCACCCACCGCGATCACCCCGAGGATCCAGCCGATGTTGTCCAATTCATGAGACAGGAACACGGTGGTGACACCGATGAGTGCACCGAGGGCACCGAGCAGGTTGCCTCGCCTGGCTGACTTCGGTGAGCTCAGACCCTTCAGGGCGAGGATGAAGAGGACCGCGGCGACAAGGTAGGCGAGCGCGGTGACGGTGGGGCTGAGGAGATTCACTTGGCGGCCCCTTCAGTCGTGGGGGTGGGTTTTTTCTTACCCGAGAACATTTCCAACATCCGGTCGGTCACGACGAAGCCTCCCACGAGGTTCACCGTGGCCATCAGAACCGCCAGGAGCGCCACGATGAGAATGAAGACACTCTCTGCCTGGCCGGCGACCAGGATGGCCCCCACCAGGATGATTCCGTGGATGGCGTTTGCCCCCGACATCAGTGGGGTGTGCAGGGTGCTGGAGACTTTCGAGATGACCTCGAAGCCGACAAACACCGAGAGCACGAAAAAGGTCAGTAGCGTAATGCCGTCCATGGTCTAAGCCCCCTTCTTCGGTGAGGCCAGGGCCTCGCGGGTGGGTTCGTGTCGAATATCGCCGTCGTGGGTGAGGCAGGCGCCGGCGACGACTTCGTCGTCGAAGTCGGGCGCAATGGCGCCGTCCACGTTCATCAGGGCCAGCAGGTTGGCGATGTTTTTCGCGTACAACCGGGAGGCGTCGTAGGCCATCGTGGAGGGCACATCTTTCATACCGACCAGGGTGGCGTGTCCTTTACCGCCTTGGACTTTCACCGGAGTGTCCGCACCGGCGACGGCCCCTTCGACGTTTCCGCCGGTTTCTGCTGCCAGGTCGATAATGACCGAGCCCGGTTTCATGTCCGCCATCATCTTTTTGGTAATCAACCGCGGAGCCGGTCGACCGGGAATCGCGGCGGTCGTGATGATGACGTCTGCCTGGGTGACGTAGGGGGTGAGCAGTTCTTGCTGTCGCTCCTGGCGGTCACTGGAGAGTTCTTTGGCGTAACCGCCTTGGCCGTCGGCCTGGGCATCGAGATCGAGTTCGATGAACTGTCCACCCATCGAGCGCACTTCGTCGGCGCTGGCGGCCCGCACGTCATACGCCTGGACTTTGGCGCCCAGTCGCTTCGCCGTCGCGATGGCTTGTAGACCCGCAACGCCCGCTCCCAACACCAACACGTTGGCGGGTGGCACGGTACCGGCAGCGGTCATGTAGAGGGGGAAAAAGCGAGGAAAGCGCATGGCCGCTTCGAGCACGCAGCGATAGCCGGCGACGAGGGCCTGTGAGGTCAGCGCGTCCATCGACTGGGCCCGGGAAATGCGCGGCACCAGTTCGAGGGCGAAAGACGTGACCTTCTTTTTGGCGAGCGCTTTCACGACGGGACCCTCGGAGGCGGGCGAGCCGAGCCCGACCGTAATCGTCCCCGCCGGCAACTTATTCACCACCGCGGTCGTTAAGGGTCGCACGTGGGTGAGCACGTCGACTTTTTCGAGGTTCAGCGTGGCCACAAGGCTCGCCCCTGCCTCTTGGTAGTCCTTGTCGGGGTACCCGGCAGCGACTCCTGCGCCCTTGTGGACTTGGACTTTGAGCCCCATCTCGACGAGTTGTTTCACCGTCTCGGGGGTTTGTGCCACGCGGTTTTCACCGCTAATGGATTCGGTGGGAACACCGACAATCATCTTGTTCTCCCAGCGTTCGCTGGCACCGCATCAGCGCGGTAAGCCATGGACAGCGACGACGTAACGCTAGCAGATTGCGTTAACGAACTTCGGAGCCATCCTCCAGGTCTGCGGTGCGCACCCCGCGTCGACGGATCGCCTCCGGGGGTGGGTTGTGTCGGCGGTGGATAGCCACCGCGATGACGGCCAGCACTCCCGCAACGATCAGTAGCCCGCCGGCGATCGGCAGGGCGAGGGATAAGTCGACAATGGCGGGGACCACAGCCCCAGAATACCATTAACTAAATCAAATTAAGATAGTGGCGATCATTCGGTCGATATGCGCCTCAATGAGCGCCTCTTTATTGGCCTGGAGCTCCTCGATCTTGGACGAGGCTAAGTGTTGGCCCGCGTTCCACACCGCCACCCCGAGAGTCGACCACGCCACCGTGGCCGCCCGGGCCATGATCTGCGGGTCTGCCAGGAACTGGGCCCGAAGGGCGGCGACGTCGATCTGATCGAGCGACGTCGTCAGCTCACGGCGCACATCTTCCACCAGCACACCCAATCGAATGATGTTGGTTTCAAAAAGGCCCCGGATGTCCTCGCCGTAGCGCTCTTCGAGCAAACCACTGATGTGGACGGAGCTCGCCGGGTAATTCAAAATCCCACCCCAGCCACCGAGTTCGTCTGTGCCCGTAATCTGCTGGGACATCCAGGCGCGAAGCCTCGCGCGTGGCTCCGGCGGTGCCTGGCGCACCGCCTTCCACAGGCTGTCGATGTAGCGCTGATAGACCACGTAGGCCGTCTCTGCCAGCAAGTTATCGCGACCGCGGAAATAGTGATTGACCATCGGGTGGGTAACACCCAGTCGATCGCAGACGCTGGCGACGTTGAACTCGGCCGGGCCGACCGTGGCGACCTCTTCGGCGGTGAGGAAAATGATTTTGTCCCGCATGGGCGGCTGCGGCAGGTCACCAAAGCGCAACCAGTACTGATCATCCAGTTTCGTATCAGGGTGCGACGTGTCGCTCAGTCGTCTCCTCGCCATCACCTCACCCTTACCGTCGCGTCATTACTGCCGCACGTCTCCCACAACACCCGTCTCCCACAACACCGTAGCGACGTGGCAGTGCGCACTCAGGACATTACTTCCTCACCAGGCCAAAACCAGGGAAGAAACGTCCCACCCGAGCCGCGTATTCAGCATAAGCCTCGTATTTCTTGAAAAGCATATTTTCTTCAGCTTGCGCCTTAAACTTTATGAGCACAACGAGAAAAAAGAAAACTGCCAGGTGGGCGATTGACGCGCCCCACAGCACTAAGCCCAAAGACAGCGTCAACAGGGCGGTGTAAATGGGGTGTCTGGCCCAGGCATACACCCCGGAGGTTTCCAGGTGACCCTCTTCTCGAGGAATGGGGCTCGGGGTGAGGGTTTTTCCTAAACGCCGCCCCGCCAGTGCGCCAAACGCCACACCCGCACTCACCAGCACCCCACCAATGATGGTGATCAGTATCCCCGTGGGCCACAGCCCACCGGGAGGAAGCGCCACCAGCGCCCCAATAAAGACAAATTGCAGGACAACGAGGCTCCAGGCGGTAGCGGGTTTCACAATCCCTCACGCTACGCCGAAAACCCTTAGGCAGAAAACCCCCGCGCAGAAACCACCACCGCGTGTTCACCCCTGGATGCCAGCCGTGTCACCGTCGTTTCGGGCCTCATCCGGCTCTGTCTCTTAGCCGTGCTCGCCAAACACTCGGGTGCCGCCGACCACGGTTCCAGTAATTCCAATCGTGGATAACTCTTCGACCGGTGTCGCCACCGGGTCGGCGGCCAACACCACGTAGTCGGCCAACATCCCTGCAGCGAGCATGCCCCGGGAGCCCGCCGAACCGGTGGCTTGGGCAGAGCCCACCGTGTAGCTCCAGAGCGCCTGTTCGATACTGACTCGCTCATCGGGGCCCACCACGACACCCTCGGAGTCCAGTCGCTCCACCATCGATTGAATAATCTGTAGCGGCACACCCGTCGCCACCGGACGATCCGAACTGCCCGTGGCCATCGCACCGGCATCCAGCAGCGAGCGGTGGCGGTGGATAAGCCCCTCCCTGGCGGGGCCCATCGCCGCGCGCATTTGCACACCAAGCTCCGGCATGAACCCCGGTTGGGTGACAATCGCCACCCCCAGTCGGGCGGCGTGGGCCACCTGTTCGTCGGTGACCACCCCTCCGTGTTCAATCCGGTGGGGCACCACGGGCGCGCCAAAACGCGAGAGCGCCTCCTCAAAAGTGTCCAACGCGAGCGCCACCGCGCGATCGCCGATCGCGTGGGCGCCCACCGCCCAGCCGGCGGCTGACGCACGCAGCATGGTGTCTCGAAGGGCCTGCTCTTCTGCTTGGAAGTACCCGTAGTTATCCGGCGGTCCGGCAGAAAAAGGCTCCGAGACGGCACCCGTCCAAGCCAACATCGAACCGTCTAAGAAAATCTTCATCGGGCCCACCGAAAGCGAATCGTCGCCAAACCCGGTGCGAATTCCGGCGTCAAGACCCAAGACCCGGGGGTCGTCGGCGTGGCCGTCGAGGTCGTGCAGGACGTCGGAGACCACCATGAGTTGTGCCCGCTGGGCCAACACGCCCTGTTCTTTGGCGCTCTGGTAGGCGGCCAACTCTCGTGGGCTGTGGCCGATCCACCCACCGGCGATCCCCGTTTCGGTGAAACTGGTGAGCCCTTCACGGCCGTAGCGCTCGCTTGCACGACCCAGGGCCTGAGCCATATCGGCGTTGGAGAGCGGCAAGAGGTGCTGCTGCACGATGGCTTGGGCGCGCTCTTCCAATACGCCAGTGGCCCGACCGTGTTCGTCGCGCACGACGGCCCCGCCGTCGATTTCCCCCGCGGATTCGAGCCCCACCACGTCCATCGCCACACTGTTGACGATGCAGGCGTGGCCGGAAGTGTGGCGCATAAACAGGGGGTGGTGGGGAAGGACGCGGTCGAGCCGGTCGATATCGGGATACTCGCCGCCAAAGAGTGCTTGGTTGTAGCCGGTCGCGCGCACCCACTGACCCGGTGGAGTCGTGCTCGCGCGCTCGGCGAGCGCCGCGTAGAGCTCATCAAAGCTGTTACAGGCGGCCGCGTCGACATCACCCAGGGACAGGCCAAACCACATGGTGTGACAGTGCGCGTCGTGAAAACCCGGCACGACCGTCTGGCCCGAGACGTCTTCGACCTGCCGTGCCTCGGGTGGCTGTTCATCGATAGACCCGACGGCCACGACCCGGCCTCGCTCGATCGCCATCCAGTGGGCTTCGGGGTTTTTCTCGTCCATGGTGCGAATGAGACCACCGGTCACCACTTTGTCAACGGGTCGCACGAGACACCTGCTTTCTTGCCTGATCTCCCATGCTACGCATACCCGCTGTTCGCTACGAGCGAGGCAGAGGCCATTGACGCCTATACCCCAAGGGGTATAGTTGGGGGCGACGAAAGGACAGTAATGCCAACGATTGAACTGACCGCCGCAGACTTTGAAGACACCGTCACCAAAGACGGGATCACCCTCGTGGACTTTTGGGCCGAATGGTGTGGCCCCTGCAAGGCCTTCGCTCCGGTATACGAAGAGGCCAGCAACCAGCACACCGACGTCCGCTTTGGAAAGGTCGACACCGAAGCCGAACAGCAACTGGCCGGGGCCGCGAACATTCGCTCCATTCCGACCCTGATGGCGTTTCGCGACGGAATCCTCGTCTTTAGCCAACCAGGCGCCCTGCCCGGACCCGCCCTCGAAGAGGTCATCACCGCGGTGAAAGACCTCGACATGGACGACGTGCGCAAGCAGTTGGCAGAAGCCGAGGCGAAAGAAGACTCCACCAGCGAGGCCTAACAGCTCGGCTGCTGCCCTCTTGCGCTACAGCTTGAAGCGCTCGAAGAACCGCCGGCGAACCGTCTCCACAAGTCCCTTGGGAGGCGGTTCGTTGTAGTGGGGGGCCACTTCTTGACCGGTGAGCTGGGCGATCGCCGCCATCACCGCATCGGTGCCGTGGCGACGAGCCTTCCCCGAATCGGCTTTGCCGTACACCGACAGGTCGAGTGGTTCGCCAAAGCGAATGCGGATCCGGGCAAACGAGATCCCCTTCGAGCCCGGGGGCTGGACTTTATCGGTCCCCTCAATGCCCACCGGCACGACCGGTGCGCCGGATTTCAGCGCCAACCACGCCACGCCCGTTCGACCCCGATACAACCGGCCATCCAACGACCGGGTGCCCTCCGGGTAGATCGCAAAGGCGCTCTGTTCTTCCAGTAATTCCAAACCGGCATCCAGCGCGTCCTGGGCCGCCTGACCCACCCCCCTGGTGACCGGGATGGCGCCGATCGAGCGAAAAAATGCCCGAGAGGCGAACCCCTTCAGCCCGGTGCCGTTGAAGTAGGAATCCTTTGCCAGAAACGACACCGTCCTCGGCGCCAAGAGTGTAATCACCACGCTGTCAATGAAGGACAGGTGATTACTGGCCAAAATGACCGGACCGTGCAGGGGAACATTCTTTTTTCCCACCACCTTGGCGCGAAACAGTACCCGCACCAGGGGGGAGAGGACCGCTCGAGACGCAAATTTCAACATGCGCTACGCCCGCCCTTCTCGAATTGTCGCCGGCACCCCCATCGCCAACGCACCAGGGGGAACATCACTCGTCACGACAGATTGTGCACCAATCCGTGCTTTGTCCCCCACGACAATATCGCCCAATAGCAGTGCCCCGGCACCAATCGTCACCTGTGAGCCCACTTTGGGGTGTCGGCGACCGGGCGCCTGATCGCGCTCCCCCGGTTTTTTACCCCCCAGGGTGACCCCGTGGTAGATCACGCAGTCGTCGCCGATTTCGGCGGTCTCACCGATCACCACACCCATCCCGTGGTCGATGACCAGGCGACGGCCAATCGTCGCGCAGGGGTGGATTTCGATCCCCGTGCGACGCCTCACCCCGGCAGCAATCATTCGCGCCAGGAGCATCCAGCCGGCGTGCCACAGCCGATGGGACACCCGGTGCCAAAACAGTGCGCGAATACCCGGTGAGGTGAGCAACACCTCCAGGCCATTTCTCGCCGCGGGGTCGCGCACGAGGGTGGCCTGGATGTCTTCGCCGAGGCGAGTGCGAGCGGGCATTAACTAGTCGCCGAGTCCTTCAAATAACGCTGTCGAGAGGTAACGCTCGCCGTAGCTGGCCAAAATCACCACGATGGTGGCGCCCTGAAACTCGGGCCGATTAGCCAGTTCGATCGCCGCATGCGCGGTCGCCCCGGAAGAAATACCGCCCAAGATTCCCTCCTCGGAGGCTAACCGGCGACCCATCACCATGGCGTCTTCGCTGGCGACGTCGATCACTTCGTCGACCACGTCGCGGTCCAAAATCTCCGGAATAAAGTTCGCGCCAATTCCTTGGATTTTGTGCGGCGCCGCCTCACCACCGTGGAGCAGGGGAGATTCGGCGGGCTCGACGCCCACCACCCGCACCAGCGGTTTCTTCGCTTTTAACCCGTGACCGGTGCCGGTCAGCGTCCCACCCGTACCCACACCGGCGACACACACGTCGACACTGCCGTCCGTGTCTCGCCAAATTTCTTCGGCGGTGGTTTTGCGATGAATTTCTGGGTTCGCCGGGTTCTCAAACTGTTTGGCCAAGACCGCACCGGGAGTGTCGGCGACAATTTTTTCGGCCACCTCGAGTGCACCGGTCATCCCCTCTGGCCCCGGAGTGAGGACCAGCTCTGCGCCGTACGCGCGAAGGAGCATCCGCCGCTCGGTACTCATCGTCTCGGGCATCGCGAGGATGGCCTTGTAACCCCTGGCGGCGGCCACCATGGCGAGCGCGATTCCGGTGTTACCGCTGGTCGCTTCCACGATGGTTCCCCCCGGGCGAAGCTCACCGGAGGCTTCTGCCGCGTTGACCACCGAAATCGCCAGCCGATCTTTCACGCTGGCCGACGGGTTATAAAACTCGAGTTTCGCGAGCACGGTCGCCTGTGTGTCACCGACCACGCGGTTTAGTCGAACCAGTGGAGTCTGACCAAATGCTTCGGTGATGTCACCGTATACGGCAGCCAATTCGCCTCCTTGGGGTGTTGGGGTCCCGACAAGAGCCCCTCCAGCGTAGGCCTAATGGGCTGAACACGACGTAGTGTTACGTGCATGCTGGATACACGATGCTGACCGTTCTCATCGGTCTCATCGCTGCGCTCGCTTTTGGCGCTGCTGACTTCGCGGGCGGCATGGGGGCCAAACGACTCCACGCCGTCGCCGTCACCGGTGTCGTCGCCCTCGTGGGACTGATCGTCCTGGCGAGCGTCTCGCTGCTCGCCGGAGACACCTGGAGCGTGCAATCGGCCCTCTGGGGTGGCCTCTCCGGATTAGCGGGCCTGGGGGCAATCGGTTTGCTCTACGCCTGTTTGGCCCGCGGTCCCATGAGTGTGCTCTCGCCCACAACGGCGGTTCTCTCCGCACTGGTGCCGATGACCTGGGGGGCATTGACCGGCGACGCACTCTCCGCGTATGTCTACCCCGCACTGGCGCTCGCCTTGGTCGCTGCCGTACTGGTCGGGTTTATTCCCGACCAGCGGGCCATTCGACCCACCGCCACGGCGCTCATGATGGCGGTGGGCTCCGGACTGCTGATCGGCTTGTTTTATATCTTCATCGACATCGCCCCCGCCGAGTCGGGAATTACCCCGCTGGTGGCAAACCGTGCCATTCAAAGCGCACTGGTCGTCGTGGTGATTCTGGCGTTGGTGCGTCGCAAAGGTTTTCGAAGCCTGATCAAACCCGACACCCAGTGGGTGATGTCGTGGAGGAGGCTCTGGAGCCTCGTCATCCTCGGCGGGGTCTTGGACGTCACCGCGAACATCCTGATCCTCACCGGTTTCAGGCTCGGCGACATGACCATTGTCGCCGTCCTCACCGCCCTCTACCCGGCGGGCACCATACTGCTGGCGGCCCTCGTGTTGCGCGAGCGCATCCAACCCATCCAATGGGTGGGCTTAGCCCTCGCCCTGATTGCGAGCATGCTCCTTGCCCAATAGCGCAGGCCGCAGTGCGCCCCGAGCCCTTCACCTGACCCACCGGGTCATCAGGCTCCTGATCGGACTGTTCTTTTTCGGTTTCGCCGCCGCCATGATGCTTCGCGCCCAAGTCGGCGTGGACCCGTGGACGGTGTTGGCCGAAGGGTTAATGCTCACCACCGGGGTGGGTATCGGCTGGTGGGTGGTGATCCTCGGACTCGTGGTCTTGCTGCTGTGGATTCCCCTTCGCCAACGCCCGGGCCTTGGCACCGTGTTGAACGCCCTGCTGGTGGGGCCCTTTATGGAAGTGGGCCTGCTCTACATCGACACCCCGGAAACGCTTCTCCAGCGCTGGCTGGTCTTTGCCACCGGGGTGATGATGTTGGCGATCGCGAGTGGCCTCTACATCGGCGCGGGTTTTGGCCCAGGCCCCCGTGACGGGTTGATGACCGGAGCGAATGCGCGCTTCGGGTGGCCCATCTGGGCCGTGCGAAGCAGTATCGAAGTGACCGTGTTACTCATCGGCTGGGCGCTGGGCGGAAACTTCGGGCTCGGCACCATTGTCTTTGCCTTCAGTATTGGACCGCTCGTTCATCGAACGATTCCCGCCCTGCGGGTGCCCGCCTACCGGGGGAAAGACACCGGCAGGTAAAGATCCTGCATGCGGTTATCGATCGCCGTGTGATCGTTTCTGGTGAACAGACCACACTCCTCACGCCTGCAGTCGACGTATTCGTCGGCTGCAGCGGGAACCTCGATGTAGGCGGTGAAGGTCCCCAGTTCCCGATCGTCAAACCCCCTCGCCCCGAAAAGCTTCCACGCCCAGTCGTCGTTAATCCAGTTGGCCGCCGCCCACTGCGGAGCACGCTCACCCTCGGTGACCACTTCCTCACCAACGTCTTCCGCGATCTCACTGTCGGTCACCTCAGCGCCTGGCACCCCACCAAGACACGGCCCCGGACGCATCGTCGGGTCATCGGGAATGGCACACACAGCGACATACACACCCTGGTTCGGGTCAAATCCCGCACCGCTCACCACCACCCGGTCGCCCGGCTGCACCGCGGAAAGGTCGACGTCTGCACCGTCGTACCCGGCGACAGAGAGCGTGCGAGTCCGACCGTCCTCACCGGTCGCTTCCACCGAGTGGGGAAAGCCGCTCACAGGCTGTTGACCGGAGAGGCCACTGGGGCCTGGAAAAAGAATCGGCCAGGCGACATAGGCACCAACTGCCAGTGCGAGTACCAGTAGCCCCGCGATACTCCAGAGCACACCGCGCACCACCCGGTGAGCAAGAAAACGGGAGCGCCCAGCAGGTGTTCGCTCGCTCACACCCGCACCCGCATTCGCGCCCGGCTGACATCCGACCCTGCAGAGTGAGCAGTTGGCGCATTTTCCGACACGCCCTCGAGTCTAAAGCCGAGCCAGTAGCCTTTCACCGTGTCACCGGTCGACCACACACCTGATCACAGCCCCGAGCCTGACGGCGAGACGGGGCCACCCACCAACCAGCGCCCCACCAACCAGCGCCCCACCAACCAGCACCCCGCCACTCAACACCCGACACCCCGGCCGTCTGCTTCTCATCGCCTGCTCGTCGCGGTGTCGATCGGCATCGGGGGCGCCCTTGGCGCACTCGCCCGGGTGGGACTTGGCGAATGGTTGGGGGCGGGAGCGTTTGACACCCGCACGCTGGTCGTGACCCTCGCGATTAACACCCTCGGAGCACTCGCCCTCGGACTCCTGCGTCGACCACACGTCGCCACCCCCGAGGCGGCGTGGTACTCCGGGGTCTCGGTCGGTTTTCTCGGGGCGTTTACCACCTGGTCGGCGGTGATGGTCCAGCTCGCTCTACTCGAGGGGGCCGGCAGCGTGCTGCTCGCCGTGTTCTACCTGGGCGCCACCCTGATCCTGGGTCTCATCGCCGCGTGGTGGGGGCTTCGTTGGGGTGTGGCACGGCAGGGGGCTCACCGATGACCGGCCCGGAGTGGCTCGCTATTGCCGGTTTGGGCGCACTGGGCGCTCTGCTTCGTTTTCTGTTGAGCGCCTGGGTGACCCACTACCGGCGGGCGCTGATGATCGTCGTGGTCAACACCGCGGGGGCCTTTGCGGCGGGCTGGGGCCTCGCCGCTGACTGGGGAATGTGGGGAACACTGCTGGCGGCGGGGCTGTGGGGTTCGCTCACCACTTTTTCCACCCTCGCCGTCGACGTTGTCGAATGGTCCACACCGAGGGGTCATCGACCTGTCTCCTCCCGATCCGGCTCCTTTCGAACCGGCTCCTTTCACAGCGGCCGGCTTCGCACCGGCCTGACTCTGCTGTTACTCCACCTCGTCGGTGGTGTCGCCGGGGTGTGGGCGGGGATGGCCCTGGCCGGCCTGGTCTGAGTCTTACGCGTCGCCGCGGGCGAAAGGGATGTCTGGTAATACTGCGGGGCGATATGCCCTCGTGGTGCGGTGGTCATTACGGTGTTGTCCACGTCTCGCTCAGGGGCGTGCGTGCTACAGTGTCAACGATTTCGCGCCCCCTGAGGCGCGTCCCTTCGCTGGGAAACGGTGGCCTTTTTCGAGGAGTGGCATGGGTCGCGGACGTCAGAAAGCAAAGCACACGAAGGTCGCGCGGGAGCTCAAATACAGCACCCCGGATACCGACCTGACCCAACTAGAGCGCGAACTCGCCGCGCAGTCGGGTGAAGGTGAAGACCAATACGTCGACCGCTGGGCGGACGACACCGAAGACGAGCGCTAACTCGGCCAGGCTCCGACAAGCTCCACGCGCCCACCCTTCACGCCCTTCGCCGCTTCTGCAGGAGAACCGCCAGCCAAATCGTCGTGCACGGTGGCGACCACTGACGCACTGAGACCTGTGCTGGCGAGAGCCTTGACGACGTCGGGGCCGGAGCCCGCGGTCACGATGAGCGCTGCCCCGATGCCCAGATTCCAACTATCTTCGACCTCACCGAGGCCCAGGCCCCCGTGGGCGGTGAGGATCGAACACACGGCGGGCACCCGCCAGCTCCCACGCTCCAGGGTCACTGCCACTCCCGGTGGCAACACGCGCTGAATGTTTTGGGCGATACCGCCCCCGGTGATGTGACTGGCGGAGTGGACCACCCCCGGCAGTGTGGACAGCACGTGCACGATGCCCGGGGTGTAAACCAGGGTGGGCTCCAGCAGCATGTCCCCGAGGCTTTGTTCGTGACCGGGGACCTCCTCGTGAAGTGACAGGTGGGCATCGGCCACAATTTTTCGCGCCAGGGAATACCCGTTGCTGTGGAGGCCACTGGAGGCAATGGCCACCACCTCGTCGCCTGGTTGTACCCGCTCTGGTCCCAGCAGGGCATCTTTTTCCACCACACCGGTGGCTGCGGCGGCGACGTCGTAGTCGCGCTCACCCAACAGTCCCGGGTGCTCCGCGGTTTCGCCGCCGATGAGGGCCACACCGCTGTGTTCACAGGCGCGGGCAATTCCCGACACGATGGCGGCAATCGTGTCGGGGTAGACCTTCCCGCAGGCGATGTAGTCGGTGAGAAACAGCGGAGTCGCCCCGACCACGACAATGTCGTCGATGACCATGGCAACCAGGTCTTGGCCGATCGTGTCGTGTCGCTCGAGCGCCTGGGCAATCGCCACTTTGGTGCCCACCCCGTCTGTGGAGGTCGCCAGCACCGGGTGGTCGTAGTTCTTCAGCGCTGCGGCGTCAAACAGGCCCGCAAACCCGCCCACGCCACCAAGGACCCGGTCGCTGTGGGTCCGCTGCACATCTGCGCGCATCAGCTCGATGGCCAGGTCACCGGCGGCGGTATCCACACCGGAGCGCTGATAGGCGGTGGGCTCACTCACCCCCCAAGCCTAGCCGAGCGGACCCTAGCCCAGCAGAGCCTGGCCCAGCAGAGCCTGGCCGAGAAGAGCCTGGCTACCGGGGTCTGCCGGGGATCGCTGGTGGTGAGTGGGGTCGCTTCGCACCGCGAGCGCCGGTGGGTGTCGTGTGTGGATAACTCCGGCGGCTGGCGCCGGAGCGTTTCTACGCTCGTGCCCGCACGCGTTGTCACAACCGGAGGACCCGATGTCACCGACCACACCGATATCTCGCACTCACCGCACCCGGCCACACCGTGGCCGCCAGGTGCGCCCCTCTCGCCCACACGCCCTGCCGCTGAGCGCGAGTGTCGCGGTGTTATTAGTTCTCGGGCTGGCGAGCCCTTCGGCTCTCGCCGACGATAAGGGGGTCTTACAGACGGCGAGTCTGACGTGGGACAGCGCCAATTCGGACACCGCCGTGTGGACGGGTGGGACCCCGGTCGATTTTGACCTGTCCGAAGAGGGCTGGCGGGATGGGCCACTCGGTGCCATTGGTCAGTTCGGTCTGGCCATGACGGCTTACGGCCTCGATTCCGTCCGCGAGGAATACGTCAACCGCAACGAAACGATCACCATCGAACAGGGCGTCTCCCACACGATGGAATTGGATAACCGCATCATCATCGATGGCACCCGCCGGGCCCAAGTCGAACCCACCATCACCGCGGAGGGCAACTCACTGCGGTTTGATATCGACTTCGAGGACGTGTTTCCCAATTCGATGGTCACCCAGCGGGTGTATTTCAACGTCGACTTCGCCGCCGGTGCAGACATCGTCTACGACGACTCGATTTCGCAGTCGGTCATCGCCTCGGATTCGTCTGATCAGAACGCTGTGGTCGTACTCCACGTCGACTCCGATGATGGCGATGCCCTGATCGGCGCTCGCGCCCTGCACACCGATCCGCTAGAAGACGGTGACGATGAGGCCACGGCGTATGTGCGAAATATTGGTGGGGCGAGCGTGAACGTCGTCGTTCACGCGTTCGTCATCGACTACGACCCGTGTGCGAAACAGGCAGCACTGGACCAGGCCGCAGAGATTGCCGCAGACCCCACCGCCTGGTTTGGCACCGTCATTCCCGTCCACTCCGAGTGCGTCACCAACACCGCTTGGGACTACACCAGCGGTCAAGAAGACCCGGAGGTCATCACCCTGAGCCTCGATGAGGCAGTGGTGGACCCGGAAGGATCTAGCCGTCGCTACTCCCTGGAGGGCCTCCCCGACTTTTTCGACTCCAGCATCGACGACGAATCAGACCCGGCCACTCTCACACTGACAGCGAGCGCAGAAGAGACCGCCGGAAGTTATCCGCTGAGCCTGCGCAGTTGGCGAGAAACACCAGACGGGGGCGACACACTGCGTGATGCGCCGCTTAGCTCCGACATCACCCTCACCGTCGCCGAAGCACCCGAGCCAGAACCAGAACCAGAACCGGAGCCAGAACCGGAGCCAGAGCCTGAGCCAGAGCCGGACACTGAGGAAGAAACAGAGCGCACATCCAACTCCGACTCCAACCGGGATGATGATGACTCGGAGGCAACCGTCGTTCCGGTCACGCCGGCAATGCCAGCGCCCGCCACACCACAACCCGCCGCAGCAGAACCCGTGGAATCCGACGATGCGGCGGGCCTGGAGGAGGACACGCCAGAGCCAGACTTCCGGCTTCAAGAATCCGGGCCGACCACACCGCTACCGCAGAGCCCGGAGTTGCCCCAGGTCACCGAGGCGTCGGTGCCGCCAGAGCTCAACCTCTGGCGGGGCCTCTGGTGGGTCTGGGTGTTGGCGGGTGTGGGACTTATCGGGTGGGCAATACTGTTCGCCTGGAAACGCCGAGGAGAACGCGGGGGAGAACGCCGCGAAGAACGCCACTCGTAGTGGCCCGCCGCACTGTCTCGTGCGCTGCATCGCCGGTGTGAATATCGGTGCGAATATTGGGGCGAATATCGGGGTGAACATCGCAGTGAACAGGCAGGCAGCGTCGAACACGGTGTGTGAAGCACCCCGTGCGCACGCACGCGGATGGATGGTTATGCCACACTGGCAGTCAAGGTTCATTCTTCTGGTGTGAATCAGGAGACCTCCGAAGGGGAGTCTGGCCGGGGCATGTGTGGCATTGTGGGCATGGTCTCTACGGGCCCCGTTAACCAAGACCTCTACGACTCCCTCGCGCTGCTCCAACACCGCGGTCAAGATTCGACCGGCATGGCCACCCTCGAGGGCGGCGGCTTTCACATCCACAAAGCAAAAGGCCAAGTCAAAGAGGCCTATCGCACTCGCGATATGCGAAAACTGCGGGGCACCACCGGGCTTGGCCATGTGCGCTACGCCACTAAGGGCAGCCCCAAACGAGAAGAAGAAGCCCAACCCTTCTACGTCAACTCACCCTTCGGCATTGTCCTCGTTCACAACGGCAACCTCACCAACACTCGCGAACTCACCGCCCAACTGCACGATCAGGACCGGCGGCACTTAAACACCACGTCGGATACTGAACTTCTGGTCAACGTGTTGGCGCGTGAGCTCCAAGTCGCCCAAGACGATAAAGACTTCGACCCCGCCCAGCTGTTCACGGCGATCACTCGCGTGCATGAACGCGTCGAGGGCTCTTATGCGGCAATCGCGCTGATCGCAGGACATGGTCTTTTGGCTTTTCGTGACCCGTTTGGGATCAGACCACTGGTGTTGGGCCGCAGGCAGGCGGGGCTACTGGGGACCGAATGGGTGGTCGCCAGCGAATCGTTGGTGTTGGAATCTGGTGACTACGACATCGTCAAAGACATCGCCCCGGGTGAGGCGGTGTTTATTTCCACCGACGGTCAACTCTTCGAGCGGCAGTGCTCGCCCACACCCGCCCTGTTCCCCTGCTCGTTTGAATACGTCTACCTGGCCAGGCCAGACTCCACCATGAACGGTATTTCGGTCTATGAGGCCAGGCTTCGACTGGGAGACCGCTTAGCGGCCACCATCGCCGAACACGCGCCCGTGGGTGATATCGACGTGGTCATGCCGATACCCGACTCGGCGAGACCGGCGGCCATGCAGGTCGCCCGGAAACTCGGCATTGAATACCGAGAGGGTTTCTACAAAAACAAATACGTCGGGCGCACCTTCATCATGCCGGGACAAACCCACCGGACGAAAAGTGTGAAACAGAAACTCAACGCCCTGCCCAGCGAATTCGAGGGGAAAAACGTCCTCATCGTCGACGACTCCATTGTTCGGGGCACCACGTCGAAAGAGATTGTGGAAATGGCGCGGCGCGCGGGAGCCAAATCGGTGACCTTCACCTCGGCAGCCCCACCCGTTCGCTACCCCCACGTCTACGGCATCAACATGCCCAGCAGCAGCGAACTGGTCGCTGCCGGGCGCACCATTCCCGAAATTGCCCAAGAAATCGGCGCCGACCACCTGATTTATCAGGAAGTGGACGACATGAAAGACGCCATCCTCGAAGGCTCCGACATCACCGAGCTCGACATGAGTTGTTTCACCGGCGAATACTGCACCGGGACGGTCGACCAGGAATATCTGGACTGGTTAGAGGGCAACCAGTCCAGCTAGTCCTCTTTCTCCGCGGTGATGTCGCGCTCGCGTTTTTTTGACCGGCGATCGAGGAGCAACCAGAACAGCAGGCCCAGACCAATTCCCCCGGTCACGCCATAGAGCGAAAAGTAGCCGGCGAGGACCGAAAATCCGACACTCGGGTCGGCCGGAAAGAGCGATGTGAGGGTCAACGTCACGATCAATCCCAGCCCGGCACCCAGCAACACAAAGGGGGCAAGTTTGGGGGCGCGGCGCAGGCGCATCGGCTGCTCGCTCGCCCCGGCGCGATCACCGCTGTCGACGCCGTCGTTGTCGTTGCCTTTGGGCTCGTCGTCTGGCGAAGAATCGCTGCTGGTGGCGGTGCTCACGCGGTTAGCTTAACGGCCAGAGGGGGAAAAACTCTCGAATATCCGAGCGCTCACCGGAGGCCTGAATGGCCCCTTGCCGCAGTAGTTGTTCCCAATTACTGGTGCCCGTCGCCAGCTGCAAAAACGCGTCTGGGCTCAGTTCGACGGTTGCCGGCGGTGTGCCTCGGGTGTGTCGGGTGCCCTCGACGATTTGACCCGCACCAAAAGGGGGCACCCGGATTTCCACGCTTTTTCCGGGGGCGCGGGTGTGGAGGACCTGGAGGGCGTAGCGCACCGCCAACGCCACGTCTGCGCTGTCCAGGGGCGATTCCTGGTGCTTCTCGCTCCAGGTCGCAAGCGCCTGCATCCCCTCGCTGTCGGGAATTTTTCGTCTGGACATAGCCCTCACGCTAACAATGGGGGCTGTGTAGGGTGGCGTCGTGAAGATATTGGTTCTGGGTTCCGGGGCACGAGAGCACTCGCTGATCATGGCCCTCGCCGCAGAACACACCCACACCCTCTACGCCGCACCGGGCAATGCCGGGACGGCCGAACTGGCCGAAAATGTGGCGCTTGATCCGACCAATAAGTCGGTGGTGGTCGAGATCGCCCGCGATCTCGACGTGGACCTCGTGGTGGTGGGACCAGAAGCACCGCTGGTCGCCGGGGTCGCCGATGCCCTCGTGGCAGAGGGCATCGCGGTGTTTGGCCCCTCGCATAAAGCCGCCGCGATCGAAGGCTCCAAGTCCTTCGCCAAAGACGTGATGTCGGCCGCCGGTGTTCCCACCGGCGACAGCGAGACAGTCTCCAGCGAGGAAGAACTCCTCGCGGCTCTGGATCGAATGGGTGCGCCCTTCGTGGTGAAGGCAGACGGTCTCGCAGCCGGCAAGGGGGTGCTGGTCACGCAGGACCGGCAGGCTGCCATCGACCACGCCGGTTACTACCTCCAAGACGGCACCGTCGTGGTCGAAGAGTTTTTAGACGGCCCCGAAGTCTCCCTGTTTTTCCTCTCCGATGGCCACACCGTGATGCCTCTCGCCCCCGCCCAGGATTACAAGAGGGCCTTCGATGGTGACCAGGGCCCAAACACCGGGGGAATGGGCGCCTACAGTCCACTGCCGTGGTTGGCAGAAGACTTTATCCAGCAGGTCACCGACACGATCGCCCGTCCCACCATCAACGAACTGGCCAGTCGCGGGTTGCCGTTTGTCGGCTTGCTCTACTGCGGGCTAATCGTCACCGATAGAGGTGTCCGCGTCATCGAATTCAACGCCCGCTTCGGTGACCCAGAAACCCAGGTGGTGCTCGCCAGGCTCACCTCCGCCCTCGCGCCGCTGCTGCTGGCGGCCGCGAATGGCACGCTGGCCGAGTCTGATCCACCCGCGTTTTCTGACGATGTCGCCCTCACGGTTGTCCTCGCCAGTGAGGGGTATCCGGAAAAGCCCCACACCGGGCGACTGATCAGCGGACTCGAGGACGCACTGGCAATCGATGGCGTCACGGTCGCCCACGCCGCGACCGCCCACACCGACGAGGGCCTAATCGCGACCGGCGGTCGCGTGTTGAGCGTGATTGCGACCGGAGGTGACTTCGATGCCGCGAGAGCGCGTGCCTACGAGGCGCTGGAGGCGATCACCCTGGAAGGTGGTCACTACCGCCTGGACATTGCCCAACGGGTGAGCGATGACCACGCTGGCTGACTGGTCGCTTAGCTACCAGGGCAAAGTACGCGACCTGTATATTCCAGATTCTGCATCTAGTGCGGCGAGCGCCGACCGGTTGCTCATTGTCGCGAGCGACCGAGTGAGTGCCTTCGACGTGGTGCTCGCCCCCGATATCCCCGGAAAGGGTGCCGCGCTCACTCGAATCAGCGCGTGGTGGATGGACGTGTTTTCCGATATTCCCCAGCATTTACTGGACGAATCGCCACCAGAAGAGGTGGCGGATCGGGCGGTCATCGCCCAGTCACTGTCCATGCTGCCGGTGGAATGTGTTGTGCGGGGGTATTTGGTCGGATCTGGTTGGAAGGATTACCGGGAGCACGGGACCGTCTGTGGAATCGCGCTGCCCGAGGGCTTGAGCGAAGGCGACAGGCTTCCCGAACCGCTGTTCACCCCGGCGACCAAGGCCGCGCTCGGCGACCACGACGAAAACATCAGCTACGACGAGGTGGTGGACCTCGTCGGTGCCGATAACGCCAGGGCCCTCCGGGACACCAGCCTCACCGTATATACCCGGGCCCACCAGGTGGCGTGGGAGCGCGGGCTGGTACTGGCCGACACAAAATTCGAATTCGGCCGCGGCGAAAAGCCAGGCGAAATCATTCTGGCCGATGAACTACTCACCCCCGATAGCAGTCGCTACTGGGACGTGGAGCGCTACCAGGCGGGAGGCGACGACCGCTTGGAGAGTTTCGATAAACAGGTCATTCGCCGATGGTTGGCGAGCGCCTGGGATAAAACAGGCACACCGCCGAGCCTGCCGGCAGATATCGTCTCGACCACGCAGGAGCGCTACCTCGAGCTCGAACAGCGCCTTCGCGGCTGATGTCCGACCGAGGGAGACGCTCACATCGAGCCCGCCCCTCGTCACCGGGTGTCGGGTAGCGCACATTCGACTCACGAGACAATGGAGTAATGGTCGTCAATCTGGACTCCGGGCCCCGCGTGGCCGGTGCGAGGCTCTGGCATAAGGCCTCAAGACCCGCCGGATATCTGCTCGCTCCCCTGCTCATCGGTCAAGGCCGATTAGCCCGGGCGAAAAGGGGTCGACTACCCAACGCCCCTATGCCCTGGTCGGGGGTCATCGAGGGCCCCTCACCGATCCAGGTTCTCGGTCTGGGCGATTCCACCATCGCGGGGGTCGGAGTGGACGATCCAATGCTCGGTCTCACCTCCCAGTTCTCCAAAAACCTCTACGCCCACACCCAAAGAGGTGTCATCTGGAACAGCGTGGGCCAACGAGGAATTACCAGCTCTCAGCTCGTGGCCGACTACCTGCCCGGGGCCCTCGCCGACCACGACAGGGTCGATGTGGCATTCGTGTCGATTGGCGCCAACGACGCCAAGAATCTGGCCTCGGCCGGGGCGGCCATTCGACACATTGTCCGCACAATCGACACCCTGCACACCTCCTACCCCGACGCTCTGGTAATCGTCTCCTCGCTGCCCGCTTTTCACCTGTTTGAGTCCCTGCCCCAACCGCTTCGCGCCATCATGGCCGGTCACACCCAGGCAATTGAGCGCCAGCTGCGTCCCCTGGTGGAGGCGAGGCGCTTTGCGCTGATGACTCCCCCGCCGACGGAGTATCCAGCCGGGTTTTTCGCCACCGATGGTTTTCACCCGAGTGCGGAGGGGTATCGCATCTGGGCGGGCTTCGCGTTGGATTATGTGGCGGGTCGAGGAGGGTTTGCCCACTTGACCTCCCGATAGACTGAAGCTCGCGTACTGCCCACACAGGCCTAGGGGATGACATCTGGTGTCGACCATCATCATCGATGTGATGCCCAAGCGTGAACTCTTGGATCCGGCCGGTAAAGCCGTCCACCGCGCACTGCAACAAGACGGTCACGTCGAGTTCGGCGCGGTGCGAATCGGCAAGCGCTTTGAACTAAGCGTCGAGGGTGAGGTCACCGAAGCCCACCTCGATAAAGCCCGCGCCCTCGCCGATGACCTGCTCTCCAACGGGGTGATTGAGGACGTGGTCGCCATCCGAGTGGAGGACACGCCCTGATGCGAGTCGGGGTTGTCACCTTTCCTGGTTCACTCGATGACCGCGATGCTCTGCGGGCTGTTCGCCTCGCCGGTCACACTCCGGTGGCGCTGTGGCATAAAGACCACGACGTGCAGGGCGTGGACGCGATTGTGTTGCCGGGGGGCTTTAGCTACGGCGACTATTTACGCTGCGGGGCGATCGCCGCGCGCTCACCCATCATGGTCGACATTCTGGAGGCCATCGAGCGGGGAACCCCGGTACTCGGTATCTGTAACGGGTTTCAAATCCTGGTCGAAGCGGGTGTTCTCCCCGGGGGCTTGATTCACAACGACCACGGACAGTTTGTCTGCCGCGACCAGGAGCTGGTGGTGGAAAACACCTCCACGGCGTGGACGGCGGGTTTCCACGAGAACCAACACATCACGATTCCGCTGAAAAACGGCGAAGGCGGTTACATCGCCGACGATGAGACCCTGAAGCGAGTCGAAGGCGACGGCCTGGTCGTCTTTCGCTATTCGGGGATAAACCCCAACGGTTCGCTACACGACATCGCGGGGCTTCGAAACGACTCGGGCCGCGTCGTCGGTCTGATGCCACACCCCGAACACGCCGTGGAGGCGGGCTTTGGCCCCGACACCGCACTCGCGATGCGAAGCGGTGTCGACGGGCTCACCATGTTCACCTCAGTGGCATTGGAGGGGGTCCTTCGATGACGCTGAAGCCGAAAAATCTTTACGGCATTGTCGCGGTGTCGGAAATGGTGACCTGGACGGGTCTCATTATCGCGATGATTATTCGCTACGGCTTTGGCGAATACGGATCGTGGTTTTTCTTCGCCGGTATTTCCCACGGCACAGTGTTCTTGGCCTACTGCACGGTGGCGTTGATTGTGGGACACAATCAACGCTGGTCGTTTGGTCGACTGCTCCTGGCGTTTGCCTCGGCCATACCGCCCTACCTGACGGTGCCCTTTGATCGCTCATTACATAAACGGGGACTGCTGGAGGGTGACTGGCGTACGAGTGCGAGCGATGACCCGCGCGATCAGCGCTTCCCCGACCCGCTCTTTCGCTGGTTTATCGCCAGACCCGCGCTGTTACTTCTCACCATTGTGGCCGTCGTCGTGGTACTCACCGCGGTGGCTCTCGCCCTCGGACCCCCGAGAGAGTGGTGATCCACCAGATGTCCCAGGCAATCGATTCGGTCACGAACGCGGAAAATACTCCAGAGCGTGAGCTTCCCTACACGGAGCTTGGTGTCACCCACGAGGAGTATCAAGAAATCGTGGGCCTACTGGGTAGGCGACCCACCTCCGGCGAATTAGCCATGTATTCGGTGATGTGGTCGGAGCACTGCTCGTATAAGAGCTCGAGGGTGCACCTGAAGCAGTTCGGTCAGAAAATGACCGAATCGATGCGGAAAAACCTGATGGTCGGCATGGGTCAAAACGCGGGCGTGGTCGATGTGGGTGAAGGCTGGGCGGTGACGTTCAAAATTGAAAGCCACAACCACCCCAGTTTCATCGAACCCTTCCAAGGCGCCGCCACCGGCGTCGGCGGAATTGTCCGCGACATTATCTCGATGGGCGCGAGGCCCATCGGGGTGATGGACGCTCTGCGCTTTGGGGAGCTCGACCACGAAGACACCGCGCGTGTTCTACCAGGCGTCGCCTCCGGCATCAGCTTTTATGGCAACTGCCTGGGACTACCCAACATTGGCGGCGAAACCTGGTTTGACGCCAGCTACCAGCAAAACCCCCTGGTCAATGCATTGGCCGTCGGGAAGATGCGCCACGAAGACTTGCGCCTCGCCAACGCGACCGGGGTGGGAAATAAAGTCGTGCTCTTTGGCGCCCGGACCGGTGGTGACGGAATCGGTGGCGCCTCCATCCTCGCCAGCGAAACCTTCGGTGACGACGGCCGACCCGCCAAGCGCCCCGCGGTTCAAGTCGGTGACCCGTTTGTGGAAAAAGTCCTGATTGAGTGCTGCATGGAGTTATTCCAGGACAGCCTGGTCGAAGCCATCCAAGACCTGGGTGCTGCCGGGATTAGTTGTGCGACCAGTGAACTGGCCGCCAACGGCGACACCGGCATGGTCGTCGACTTGGACAACGTCCTCCTGCGCGATGACACCCTCACCGCCGAAGAAATCCTGATGTCGGAATCGCAGGAGCGGATGATGGCGATCGTCTCGCCCGACAAGCTCGAGGCATTCCTCGCGGTGACCGACAAATGGGATGTGGAAACCAGCGTGCTGGGCGAAGTGACCGACACTCATCGCCTCGTCATTCACTGGCGAGGCGACACCATTGTCGATGTCGACCCCAAAACAGTCGCCATCGACTCTCCGGTATACCACCGGCCGATGTCTCGTCCCGGTTGGTTGGATGCCCTCCAGGCCGACAGCATTCACGACACCCCCCGGGATAACGAAGCTGCCGGAGCAATGGACCAGATTCGACGTGTCCTCGCCCACCCGAACCTGCAGTCGATGGCGTGGATCACCAACCAATACGACCGCTACGTGCTGGGAAACACGGCCCTATCGACACCAGATGACGCGGGCATGCTCCGCGTGGATGAAGACTCGGGTCTCGGTGTCGCCCTCGCCACCGACGCCAACGGTCGATACAGCCAACTCGACCCCCGCCAAGGCGCCATCCTCGCTCTCGCCGAGGCGTATCGAAACGTCGCCGCGACCGGTGCGACACCGGTCGCCGTCAGCGACTGTCTGAACTTTGGTAGCCCGGAAGACCCCGAAGTGATGTGGCAGTTTGCCGAAGCGGTCACCGGTCTCGCCGATGGCTGCGTGGTGCTGGATATTCCGGTGACGGGCGGAAACGTGAGCCTCTACAACCAAACCGGGGAGAGCCCCATCCAGCCCACCCCGGTTGTCGCCGTCATGGGGGTCATCGACGAAGTCGCCAGGCGCCTGCCCTCTGGCTGGCAAGACGACGGGGAAAACATCTACCTCCTGGGTAGCACCGCGTTAGAACTCGACGGGTCGATCTGGGCCGATGCGATTCATCAGCATCTGGGGGGTAACCCCCCCGGGGTTGATCTCGCCAGAGAGAAAGCCCTGGCGGGCCTGCTCCACCACGCCGCCCACGACGGCCTGGTGACCTCCGCCCACGACCTCTCCACCGGTGGTTTGATCCAGTCGCTCACCGAAGCCTGTCTGCGCCGGGGGGTCGGAGCCAGGGTGTGGCTTGGCGAAGTGCTGGAAGAAAACGACATCGACCTGGTCACGGCACTGTTTTCTGAAACCCAAACCCGCGTGATCGTCTCGGTCGCCAGGGAAGACGATGTGAAGTTCCGCGGTCTGTGTGCCGGCCGGGGTGTTCCCGTCACACGCATCGGGGTGACCGACCAACCGGGTATGGCTCTCGATATCGCGGAAGTGGGAACGCTCAGTATGGACGAGCTCCACAGCCTCCACGAATCCACGCTGCCGGGTGTTCTCGGCCCCGTGGTCGGTGGACAGGTCTAACCTAAAGTCACCGTGATTGAACAAGAGCGATTCCTCGTCTCCTCCAGTGAGCGAGAAAAATGGTTGGAAGTCCGCCAACAGGGTGTCACCGCGACCGCGGTGTCCAAAGCAGTCACCCCCGATGGCTACCGGGAGGTGCTCGACCAGCTACGTCGACCCACCGATATTCCCGATAACGACTACATGCGCTTTGGTCGGGAACAAGAAGGCCCGATTATCGAAAAATTGCAATCGCTTGTCGACATTCAGCCCAATGACTGGCTGATTTCGAGAGACACAGCGGAGAAAAAGTGGATGATGGCCACCCCTGACGGGCTGTCCTCCAACCACGAAGTGATTGCCGAAGTGAAAACGACCGGTCGTGATTGGGAGCGCTGGGCCAAAGTCCCCGGCAACTATCACCGACAAGTCCAGTGGCAACTTTTCGTCACCGGTGCCGAGGTGTGTATTTTCGCGTGGATGTTGCGGGTCAAAAAGGGCAGTGTGATGGAGCCCGCCTGGCCGGGGCCAAAATTTCTTGAGGTCACCCGAGATGAAGTCCTCATCGAGCGACTACAGGAGACCGCCCACCGCCTCTACGGCGACCTACTCGCTATCCGCAGCTAAGGCTTCGTGGTGTTGGATCACTTCCGCGAGGATAAATTCTAAGAATTTTTCGGCGAAGGCCGGATCGAGGTCGGCGTCTTCGGCCAACCGGCGCAGTCGCGCAATTTGGGCGGCTTCTCGCTCCGGGTCAGACGGCGGCATCGACGATTCGGCTTTCAGCCGGCCCACCTTTTTGGTGTTCTTGAACCGCTCAGCCAACAGGTGCACGAGGGCCGCATCGATGTTGTCGATGCTGCCTCGAATTTCGTGAAGTTCGGCCATGGGATCAGGCGACATGTCTGACAGCCTAACCCGCGGGCTTAGGCCCCGCCCAGTAGATCGTGTCGGACAATGACCTCATCGCGGCCTGGGCCCACACCGATGACGGAAATGCGCTGGTGAATCATCTCCTCCAGGGCGTGGACGTAGTCCTGTGCGGCCTGGGGCAGATCGGCGAAGTCTTTCGCCCCGTCGATGTTTTCACTCCAGCCGGGAAAGGTCTCATAGACGGGCTTCGCGTGGTGGAAATCACTCTGTGACCAGGGCACCTCGTCCACCCGTTTGCCCTCGACGTCGTAGCCGACACAGACGGGGATTTCTTCCAAGCCGGTGAGCACATCCAATTTGGTCAAGACGTAATCGGTGATGCCGTTGATTCTCGTCGCGTAGCGCGCAATGGGGGCGTCAAACCACCCGGTGCGACGAGGCCGTCCCGTCGTGGTGCCAAACTCGTGACCGCGCTCGCGCAACCAGTCGCCCCACTCATCTTCTAATTCGGTGGGGAACGGACCAGAGCCCACCCGGGTGGTGTAGGCCTTCACAATTCCCACCACCGTGTCGAGTCGCCCCGGGGCGATACCCGAACCGGTCGCGGCGCCCCCCGCGGTGGCATTCGATGACGTCACAAACGGATACGTCCCGTGGTCGACATCCAGCATGGTCGCTTGGCCACCCTCAAAGAGCACCGAGTCACCCCGATCGAGTGCCCGGTGGAGCTCGAGGGCGGTATCGGCCACCATGGGCTCCAAGCGTTCGCGGTGGACCAGAAGGTCATCGACGACTTCGTCGACGCTGATCGCCCGGCGGTTGTAGACCTTCACGAGGAGGTGGTTTTTCACATCCAGGGCGCCTTCGACTTTTTGGCGAAGGATGCCCTCGTCAAAAATGTCTTGAATGCGCACACCAATACGGTTGATTTTGTCCGCGTAGCTTGGACCAATTCCCCGACCCGTGGTCCCGATCTGGCGTTTTCCGAGAAACCGCTCGGTGACTTTGTCCAACGTGCGGTGATAGAGCGTGACGACGTGGGCGTCTGAGCTCACCAACAGTTTCGACACGTCGACGCCGCGGGCCGCGAGACCGTCTAACTCTTCGGCCAACACGTCGAGGTCGACCACCACCCCGTTACCGATGACGGGGACGACGCCGGGGGTCAAAATGCCGCTGGGCAGCAAGTGCAGAGCGTATTTTTCGTCGCCGATGACGACCGTGTGGCCGGCGTTATTGCCGCCATTGAACTTCACGACATAGTCGATGCGATCACCGAGAAGGTCGGTCGCTTTCCCTTTGCCCTCGTCGCCCCACTGGGCGCCCACAATCACCACTGCAGACATGCAAAATCCTCAGCTAACCTCGGGCATCAACCTTTTCAGTCTAGTCGCCAGGCGCGGGTGGCACACCGAAATGGTTTTGCATCACCCACTGGTGCATCACAATGGCCGCTGCCGCGGATGCGTTAATCGAGCGGGTAGAGCCAAACTGGGTGATTTCGATGACCTGATCAGACGCGGCCAGGGCTTCCTCTGAGAGCCCGGGGCCTTCCTGGCCGAAAAGAAACACACAGTTTTCGGGAAGAACCGTCTTTTCGATCGGAGTCGAACCCGGGACATTATCCACGCCGATAATGCGAAGACCCGCACCCCTCGCGTAGTCGACAAAGTCGCTGACTTCCGGGTGGTGCTGGACGTGCTGGTAGCGGTCGGTGACCATCGCCCCTCGACGGTTCCAGCGTTTACGCCCCACAATGTGGACCTCTGTGGCGACAAACGCATTGGCCGTGCGCACAATCGAGCCGATGTTCAAATCGTGCTGCCAATTTTCGATCGCGACGTGAAATGCGTGCCGGCGCTGATCCAGATCCGCAACAATCGCGTCCATCGTCCAGTAGCGATAGTGATCGGCCACGTTCCTCGAATCACCCGAGTCGAGAAGCTCCGGGTCGTATTCCACACCCTCCGGGCGTGGGCCCACCCACGGCCCCACCCCGTGGGTGGAACGCTCGGGATGACCCTCCGGGTCATTGCCCGGATGCTTCTGCGGCTGCTCGTTCACGGGCTCAGCCTAGGTGCGAATGGGCACTAGAGCCTCAGCCCACCAGTTGATCATCGAGCACTTCCCCACTCTCGCGGTAGAGAAAACAGCCCACCAATCGCTCGCCCCTTTGCCACGGGGCCTCACCGATCGAATAGCCGGGCACAACCAGTAGATCGTCGTAGCGCGCGGGGTCGTTGAGTTCATCCAGGTCCCACTCGGCACACAACTGGCGGGCTTCATCGCGCACTGCCTGATCACCCGGGTACCGGGCAGCCGGGTCGTCATCGAGTAGCGCTGCGCGGTGAAATTCTGCCCGGTGGGGTTGATCGCAGGCGACCACATCAAAGTCTTCGACAAAAGGCCCCTCAAAGTACTCCAGGCATTCGCCGCCTCGAAGCTCCTCCCACGACCACACCCCGGCTGCTCGCGGGGTACCTCCCAGCTCCGGAAACTCACCCACCGGAGTATCTGCAGCAGCCGTGCCCTCCAGCCCAGTGTCCCCCAGCCCAGTGTCCCCCAGCCCAGTGTTCCCCGGCGCGGTGTGCGGGGTGGTGTCGGATTCTGCAGGCGTGGCCTGTTCTGTGAGGGTGGCGCTTAGCCAATACCCCGCGGCGAGCGCGGGGAGAACACCGACGGCGGTGACGATGAACCACCGTGAGCGAAGGGGGTGGGTGCGCTCGGTCACGCCAAACCGAGGTCGCTTAGTCCCAGTGCGGCTCGGTAGGGATAGCCGGCGTCTTCAATGACCTGTTGGGCTCCGGTGTCGCGGTCGACGACGACCAACACGGCGACGATGGTGGCGCCCGCTTTTTCTAGCGCCTGGGCGGCCTTCAGGGGGGACCCACCGGTCGTGGAGGTGTCTTCGACGACGACGACTTTTTTTCCGGCCACATCGGGACCTTCGACCTGTTTACCCATACCGTGATCTTTGGGTTCTTTGCGCACCACGCAGGCATCGAGTACTCGCCCGCGCAGCACGGCCCGGTGCAACATGGCGGAGGCAATGGGGTCGGCCCCCATGGTCAGCCCGCCCACGATTTCGGCGTCGGGAAACTCGTCGAGAACATCGAGCATGACGTCGCCGATCAGGGGAGCAACCCGGTGGTCGAGGCTCACTTCGCGCAAGTCGATATAGAAGGTGGCCTTTTTGCCGCTGGTGAGGGTGAAGTCCCCGCGCTGGACTGCCATGTCAGAAATATGGCGGGCCAGTTGTCCCCGGGGGTCTGTGTCGTGGCCGCTCACGGGGCAAGTGTATCGCCGTCCCCGCGACGGGTGTCGATGGCTCGTAGGATGGGGGGTCGGTAGGAGGTGGGGGCACACTCGATGATGGATATCCAGTTTTACGGCTTTCTCCACCTTCGCGACACCCAACACTCCACGGTGAACGTGCAGGTGTCCTCCTTTGTGGACCAGGTGCGCATTTACGCCTCGAACGCCCTCGCGGTCAGCCGCTCACTAGGCGCCTATGACCTGTCGTTTACTCTGCTGACCAATGAGCCGGAGTTGATTCGCGCGGCGCATCCCGAGGCGGCAGCGGAGCTCACCATCGCCTCGATACCGTTTTCGACTCGCGTCCCCGAAGGGGTGCGTTTTTTCTCCGGCCACTACAAACTGGACGTTTTTCGCTACCTCGGCCAACACACCGATCGGTATATGGCAGCGATTGACTTGGACATGCTGGCGATCAACCCACCGCCGGAATCTCTTCGCTACTACGTCGACAACGGAGTGGCCCTCGCCTACGACATCACCGCGCAGGTGGCCCCCTCAGCCGGCGCGGATGCGCTGCGCGGTCAATTAGAGGACATCTTGGGTCGGCCCAGTCCGGGTCGCTGGTCCGGTGGAGAATTCTTGGCCGGCCCGCCAGAGTTCTTCAGTGCGCTTACGCGCGCGTCGGAAAACATTTATGAGCGCTACCTGGAGCTCATTCCCACGGCGGCGCGGGTCGGCAACGAGCCTTACCAGGCGGCGGCTTTGGACATCCTCCGGCACGAGGGCTACCGCATTGATGATGCGGGGAGTCTCGGTGTGGTCGCGCGGTACTGGAATATGCCCACCAAGCACCACCAGGCGCCGTTTCACGCGTTCGAGGGCAGTTTCATGCTGCACCTTCCCGTCGATAAGTTCATTCTGGAGAAGATCTCCCGGCGGGGCTCGCTCGCACCGGGAGAGGCGCTGCGCTCCTACCGGAGGCTCAAATGGCAGTGGTTACTGTTAGAACTTGCCGCACGGCTTCGTAAATGGCGTGGCCGTCGAGGGACACACAGGGGGTAGCCGGTGCGCATTGCCACCTGGAACGTGAACTCGGTGAGGACCAGGAAGCTTCGGGTCGTCGATTTTTTGGTCGAGGCCGATATCGACGTCGGGCTCCTGCAAGAGACCAAATGCACCGACGAACAGTTTCCGATAGAAGAGTTCGAAGCGGCCGGTTACGAAGTGTTCCACTGGGGGCTTAACCAGTGGAACGGGGTCGCCATCGTCTCGAGGCGCGGTCTCAGCCACGGCGAAGTGGGTTTTGCGGGAATGCCCGGTTTCGATAAACACGGCGTCGACCCGCAACCAGAAGCCCGCGCCGTCTCCGCGACGGTGGGTGATATGCGGCTGTGGAGTGTGTATGTGCCAAACGGTCGCGGACTACACGACCCCCACATGGCCTACAAGCTCAGCTGGCTAGACGCCCTCGGCCACGCGATGGCCGACTACTCCCGTCAGTACCCCGACATCCAGACACTGGTCGGCGGCGACTTTAATGTCGCACCCCGTCCAGAAGACGTGGGTGATCCAGACTTCATCGAGGGTGTCTCCACCCACATTTCTCCCGAAGAACGAGGCGCCTTAGCCTCCCTGCTCAGCACGGCGGGGCTTTATGACCTGGTTCGACCCCTCGTGCCGGAGGGTTTCACCTACTTCGACTACAAGCAGGGTAAGTTTCGAAAAAACCACGGGATTCGTATCGATTTCCTCTTCGGCGGCCAGGCAGTCGCCGACAGCGTCCTCGCCGCGTCGATCGAGCGTGATCAGCGCACCGGCGAACAACCCAGTGACCACGTTCCCGTCGTCGTCGAACTAGACGAAGGAGAAGAAGACTTTGATGCACCGATGGTGTTTTAACCACGCACGAAGGGTGAACCGATGACGACTCCAGCCCCCACTCGCAGTTTCGCAAGCGATAACGCCGCCGGTGTCCACCCCCTGGTCCTTCGCGCACTAGAGGATGCCAACGGCGGTCACCAAACCTCCTACGGCCGCGACGACGTCACCAGCCGGCTCGCCGGGACCATTCGAGCGCAATTCGGTGAGCGCGCCGAGGTCTTCCCCGTATTCAACGGAACCGGGGCAAACGTCATCGCCCTGACCGCCGCTATGCCGCGGTGGGGCGGAGTGATTGCGACCCACTCGGCACACATCAACACCGATGAAGGGGGCGCCCCCGAGAGGGTGAGCGGACTGAAGCTCCTCACCACACCGGCGGTAGACGGGAAGCTCACCCCGGAGGGACTCCTCAGCCAGGCGGGGGGACGCGGTGATGAACACCACGCGCAACCCCTCGCGGTGTCGATTACTCAATCGAGCGAACTCGGCACGGTGTATACCCCGGAAGAAATTCGCACCCTCGCTGGGCTCGCCCACGAGAGGGGCATGGTCCTCCACGTCGATGGCGCGAGGCTGTGGAATGCCGCCGCCTCCCTGGGGGCCTCTTTTCGGGAATTCACCACCGATGTCGGGGTCGACCTGGTGAGCCTCGGCGCGACAAAAAATGGGGTGATGGCCGCAGAGGCCGTGGTCGTGATCAACCCGGACGCAGTGGAGGGGATGGCCTACCTGCGAAAAATGAGCATGCAACTGGCCTCCAAAATGAGGTTTATTTCCGCTCAAATCCAAGCCCTCTTCGATGACGGCTTGGGCCTCGAATTAGCCCGCCACGCCAATGCGATGGCCGCGCTGTTGCGCTCGCGTTTAGACGACGCGATCGCTCGCGGGCAGCTTGGGGGCCTGAGCTTTTCCCACGCCACCCAAGCAAACGCGCTCTTCGCGGTGCTGGACAATGCTGCCGCCGACCAACTGCGGCAGTCCCACCAGTTTTATGACTGGGACCGGGCGGCCGGTGAAGTGCGCTGGATGTGTGCGTTTGACACCACCGAGGATGACATCGAGCAATTTATTGCCGACATTCACACCGTGTTGGGCCGGTGATGAGCCCTCAACGCACTCGGTAGCCGGTGGCGGTGGCTACTGGCGCCAGCCCGGGGCGACCTCGTCGAGGGGTTTGCGCACACGCGGGTTATTTTCTCTCTCCTGGAGTTTCTCCGGCAACAGAGCGGGGTCACCGTGGTGGCCCACAGCGAGCACTGCCCACGGCTGGTGGCCCTCATCGACACCCAGCACCTGACGCAGGGCTTCACGGTCGAAACCCCCCATCTGGTGGACGATCAAACCCATGTGTGTGGCTTGAATACTGAGGTGCGCCGCGGCTTGACCGACGTCATAGACGGCCCACTTTTCCTCTTTGCCCTCGTCGGTGACCACCTTCGCCACGTTCACAATGAGCGCGGAGGGGTATGCGGCCCAGGCCTGATTACCCGACGCCAGGGTCTCCACCACGGCATCAAACAGTGGTGTCCCACGCTTGGCGACAAATAGCCGCCACGGCTGCGAATTGCCAGAGGAAGCCGACCAACGAGCGGCTTCCAACAGCGATCCCAACTGGTCATCCGTGACGGTGGCGTCGTGGTCAAACGCTCGGGGGCTTCGTCTGGTGGCCAATTCGGGCATCAGTGGGTAGTCGGTCTGTGCGGAGGGGTCCATCTGCATCTTTCTACTGTTCGGAAGTGGTTTCGAGCTCGAAACGAGTCAATTCGAGGCCGTTGTGCTCGTCGTTAATGTCGACTTTGACGGTGTCACCGTCGTGAATGTCGCCGGCCAAGAGCTTTGTCGCCAGTCTGTCATCGATGTGTCGCTGCATCAGTCGGCGAAGCGGGCGCGCCCCGTATGTCGGATCGAAACCGTTATCGGCCAACCACGCCCTGGCGGCGGGTGTCACCGCGAGTTCCAGGCGACGCTCGCTCAGTCGCTCTTGCAGTCGGTCGATGGTGATTTCCACAATTTGGCCCAACTCTTCGGTGCTGAGAGTCGAGAACACCACGATGTCATCCAAGCGGTTGACAAACTCCGGCTTGAAGGCTTTTCGCACCTCCTGGTGGACCGCGTCGGTTTTTTCCCCCCAGCTCAATGCGGGATCGGTCAAATAACCAGAGCCCAGGTTCGAGGTGAGAATGAGGATCGTGTTTCTAAAGTCCACGGTTCGACCTTGACCGTCGGTGAGTCGGCCATCGTCGAGGACCTGAAGCAACAAATCGAACACTTCCGGGTGGGCCTTTTCGACCTCGTCCAGCAAAATCACCGAGTAGGGCCGCCTGCGCACCGCTTCGGTCAACTGACCGCCCTGTTCGTAGCCGACGTAACCCGGAGGGGCGCCGATGAGGCGGGAGACGGAGAACTTCTCGCCGTATTCGCTCATATCGATGCGAACCAGTGCTTTTTCGTCGTCAAAAAGGTAATCCGCGAGCGCCTTCGCGAGTTCTGTCTTCCCCACACCGGTGGGGCCCAAAAACATGAACGAACCGGTCGGTCGGTCCGGGTCGGATAGGCCCGCGCGGGTGCGACGGACCGCTTCGCTCACCGCCCGAACCGCATCCTTTTGCCCCACCAGTCGTTTCGCCAGCTCGGATTCGAGCTGTAAGAGCCGTTCTGTTTCCCCCTGGGTGAGTTTGTCGACCGGGATTCCCGTCCACGCGGCGACCACCGCGGCGATGTCTTCGTCGCCGACCTGATCGTTGACCATTCGCTCCTCCGAGCGCTCGGCCGATTCGGCATCAGAGATCGACGTTTCGATCCCGGGGATGACTTCGTAGTTCAGTTTTGACGCCTGCTGGTAGTCGCCCTCGCGCATCGCGCGGTCGAGTTCGATGCGAGCTTCACTAAGCCGTGTTTTCAACTCCCCGACGTCTTGCAGGGACGCCTTCTCGCTCGCCCAACGCTCCTGGAGCGCATCCAATTCTTTTTCGCGCTCGGACATATCGTCGCGCAGTTTGGCCAAGCGCTCTTTTGACGCGTCGTCTTTTTCTTTCTTGAGCGCGAGTTCTTCAATTTTCATCCGGTCGACGATGCGTCGAAGTTCATCGATTTCCACCGGCGAGGATTCGATTTCCATTTTGAGGCGGCTGGCCGCCTCATCGATCAAATCGATGGCTTTATCGGGTAGTTGCCGGGCGGGGATGTAGCGGTGGGAGAGCATCGCGGCGGCCACCAGCGCGCTATCGGCGATGGCCACCTTGTGGTGTGCCTCGTAGCGATCTTTCAGTCCGCGCAAAATGGCGACCGTGTCTTCCACGCTGGGTTCGCCGACAAAAACCTGTTGGAATCGGCGCTCCAGCGCCGCGTCTTTTTCAATAAATTCGCGATATTCATTGAGCGTGGTCGCGCCGATGAGTCGCAGTTCACCGCGGGCCAACATTGGCTTCAGCATGTTGGCGGCCGCGACCGAGCCTTCGCCGCCGCCGGCTCCCATCAGGGTGTGGAGCTCGTCGACGAAGGTGATGATTTGCCCCTCCGCGTCGTTAATTTCCTTCAAGACGGCTTTCAGGCGCTCTTCAAATTCACCCCGGTATTTCGCCCCGGCCACCAGTGCCGCCATGTCGAGGGCGATGAGTTGTTTATCCTTCAGAGAATCGGCGACATCGCCCGCGACGATGCGTTGGGCGAGGCCCTCCACGACAGCCGTTTTCCCCACACCGGGTTCACCGATGAGGACGGGGTTGTTCTTGGTCCGCCTGGTCAGCACCTGCGAGACGCGACGGATTTCTTGGTCACGTCCGATGACCGGGTCGAGTTTTCCTTGAGCGGCCACCTCGGTCAGGTTGTGGCCAAACTGTTCTAACGCCGACTGGTTTTCTCCCCCTGGGGGTTGTGCTTCTGCCATTAGCGCTTCTCCACTTCTGTCCCACCAGATTTGGGGGGACTAAACCATTCGTTCCACATCCGCCACAGCGGGTTCCAGACCATCATTTGGCCGCCGCGCTGGGCCCTCTCGCCCGCTCGGAGAGGAATCACTTCCCCTTCGGCGCCGGCGGCGAATACTCTTCGGCCTTGGCGTTTGAGTACTTCATCGGCGAGAGCACTCTCCAGCTCCCGGACACGACCGTGGAGGTCGGCCACTTCTCGTTGCAGTTCCAGAATGCGTCTAATGCCCTCCAGATTCAGCCCCTCGTTGCCCAGCGTCTGAATTTCTCGAAGGGCAACCACGTCGCGCATCGAATACCGTCTGGTGCGCCCGGCCGTCCGGGTGGGACTCACCAGCCCCAATTTGTCGTATTGGCGAAGCGTTTGGGGGTGTAGTCCGCTGAGCTCCGCTGCCGTGGCGATGGCAAACAGGGGTGTGTTCTCATCCATCTCGGGCGAGACCATATTCACCTCCTACCTTTTTGCTTTCGCAATCAGGTCATCCCGCGGGTTTTCCTGAGGGAGTGCTTCAAAGAGCTTGTCGAGGTGCGCCTTCGCGGTTTTGGACAGGTGGCTGGGAACAGCGACTCGAATTTCGACGAGCAGGTCCCCGATTCCCGCACTCGACGTCACTCCGCGACCCCGCACGCGCATGACCTGCCCGCTTTGGGTTCCCGGTGGCACTTTGACCTTCACGGTCTCACCGCTGAGGGTCGGAACCTCGATGGTGTCACCCAGGCTCGCCTCTTTAAACGTCACCGGCACCACGACGCGGAGGTGTTGTTCTTCCCGGGAAAATACGGCGTGCTTGGGAATGCCGACGGTGATGATCACGTCTCCGGCTTTTCCGCCGTCGGGGCTCGGCCGGCCCTTACCGCGCAGGCGGACTTTTTGACCGTCTTTTACTCCCGCGGGGATCTTGGCGGAGACTTTTTTGCCGGCAGCCGCTTCGACCGACACGGTGGTTCCTTCCACCGCGGTCGCTAAATCCAGGGTGATCCGGGCTTGAACGTCTTGGCCTTTGGTGGGTTCGCGGTAGCGGGGGTAGCCCCCCGGTCCGCCCTGGCCCATACCGCCATCGAAGAGACCATCGAAGAGACCGCCGCCGAAGCCGGCGGGTCCGCCGCGGGGAGAACCGCCGCCGAACATGCCCCCGAAGATGTCTTCGAAGCCGCTGGCACCACCGCCACCCGCGGTAAAGCGGGGACCGCCCTGGGCCATGGCGCGGATCTGGTCGTATTCCGCCCGAGTTTCCGCATCGGAGAGGACCGAATACGCTTCGGAAATTTCTTTGAACCGCTGTTCGGCTTTGCTATCGCCGGGGTTCGAGTCGGGGTGGTTTTCCCGCGCCAGTTTCCGATACACCTTTTTGATTTCCGCATCGGAGGCGTCCTTTGACACGCCAAGGATGGCGTAAAAGTCTTTTTCTAACCAGTCTTGACTTGCCACGGTAGCCCCTCCTTCCCGGTCTGTTCTCTAGGGTTTCTGCGGTCACTACTGCCGCTGCGCGCGGTTATTTGTCGTCTTCTTCGCTGGGCGCCGCCGGCGGTGAGGACACTGCCACTTTGGCCGGCCTGATGAGACGCTCGCCCAGCTGGTAACCCACTTCGATGACGTCGGCGACCGTGTCGAGGGTGACCTCGTCAGAGGGCATGTGCACCATGGCTTCGTGGATGGCGGGATCAAACGCTTCCCCGACAGTGCCCACCGGAATCATTCCGTAACGCTCGAAGGACTGGCGCACCTTCTGGGAGACAATCTCTAAAGGTGTTCCGGCCAGGTCACCGTGTTTTTCGGCACGGTCTAAATCGTCAATGGCGGGCAGCAGTGAGCGAATGACCTCCACGATGATCGCCTCCCGGTTGGATTGACGGTCGCGCTCCACGCGGGAGCGAAAGTTGGCGAGTTCGGCTTCGGCTCTCGCCGCCCGTTCCCGGTATTCGCCCACCAGGTCGCGCTCCGCCTCGTCGAGGATTTCGAGGTCCTCGTCGTCCAAGGCTTCCGGTTCGCCCTCCGGAGAGGGGGACCTGACGTCCCCCGTCTCCGGGTCGATTCGGCGCTTATCGTTGACGACCGTTTCTTCGTGCTCTTCAGGCTCCTGATCGCGTCCCTTATCCTCGGGGCCTTTATCGCTGCGCTTCGCCATTACTTCTTATCGTCCGACTTCTTGTCGTCTGACTTCTTGTCGTCTGACTTTTTCTTATCCGATGTGTCGTCTGGTTCATCGTCGACGACCTCGGCATCGACGATGGTCTCGTCCGACTCGTCCTCGGCGGCGCCTTCTGCAGCGGATTCGTCACCCGACTGGTAAAGGGCTTCGCCGAGTTTTGTCTGGCTGGCGGCGAGAGTGTCGGAGGCTTTTTGGACCGCGTCTTCGTCGTCACCGGCCAGGGCGCTCTTGAGCGCATCGACGTCGGCACGCACTTCAGACTTGACGTCTTCGGGGAGTTTCTCGTCGTTGTCGGTGAGAATCTTCTCCACCGAGTAGGCGAGCTGTTCGGCGTTGTTGCGGGCTTCTGCCGCCTCACGCCGCTTCTTGTCCTCTTCGGCGTGCTCTTCGGCATCGCGCACCATCCGCTCGATGTCTTCTTCCGCGAGCGAGCTTCCACCGGTGATGGTCATCGACTGTTCTGTGCCGGTGCCTTTATCGGTGGCGCTCACGTGCACAATGCCGTTCGCGTCGATATCGAAGGTCACTTCGACCTGGGGAACACCCCGCGGAGCAGGCGCGATTCCGGTCAGTTCGAAGGTTCCCAGCTGTTTGTTGTCCCTGGTGAACTCGCGCTCACCCTGGAACACCTGAATCGATACGGAGGGCTGGTTGTCTTCTGCCGTGGTGAACGTTTCACTGCGCTTGGTCGGAATCGCGGTGTTGCGCTCGATCAGCTTGGTCATGATGCCGCCCTTGGTTTCGATTCCGAGGCTCAGCGGCGTGACGTCGATCAGCAGAACGTCTTTACGCTCACCCTTCAACACACCGGCCTGGAGGGCGGCACCGACGGCGACCACTTCGTCGGGGTTGACCGACTTATTGGGTTCTTTCCCGCCGGTGAGTTCGGTGACCAGCGTGGTCACGGCGGGCATCCGGGTGGAGCCACCGACGAGGACGACGTGGGCGATGTCGGCGACTTTCACGCCGGCTTCTTTGATCACGTCTTGGAAGGGCTTGCGGGTGCGCTCCAGGAGGTCCGCGGTGAGCTCTTCGAACTTGGAGCGCGAGAGTGTCTCGTCCAGGTTCGCCGGGCCGGACTCGGTCAGCGACAGGTAGGGCAGCTGAATTTGGGCCTGGGTAGAACCGGAGAGTTCCTTCTTGGCCTGTTCGGCGGCTTCCTTCAGGCGCTGCTTGGCGATCTTGTCTTCGGAGATGTCGACTCCGGTGGTCTCTTTGAAGCGCCCGGCGAGGTAGTCCATCACGCGGTGGTCCCAGTCGTCGCCACCGAGGCGGTTGTCACCGGCGGTCGAGCGCACCTGGATGGTGGAAAACTCGTCGTCTTTTCCGACTTCGAGCAGGCTGACGTCGAAGGTTCCCCCACCGAGGTCGAACACGAGAATCAGTTCGTCTTCTTTGCCCTTGTCTAGACCGTAGGCGAGCGCCGCAGCGGTGGGTTCGTTGATAATGCGCAGGACGTTCAGGCCGGCGATTTCGCCGGCTTCTTTGGTCGCTTGACGCTCGGCGTCGTTGAAGTAGGCGGGGACGGTGATGACGGCGTCGGTCACCGCTTCACCGAGGTACTGCTCGGCGTCGCGCTTGAGCTTTTGCAGGATGCGCGCGGAAATTTCCTGCGGCGTGTACTTCTTGTCGTCGATTTGAGTGGTCCAGTCGGTTCCCATGTGGCGCTTCACCGACGAGATGGTGCGCTCCACGTTGGTCACGGCCTGGCGCTTGGCGGTTTCTCCGACGAGAACTTCGCCGTCTTTGGTGAAGGCCACCACTGAGGGGGTGGTCCGAAACCCTTCCGCGTTGGAAATTACGGTGGGCTCGCCACCTTCGAGAACTGAGACCACCGAGTTGGTGGTTCCGAGGTCAATTCCTACTGCACGGGACATCTACTGTGCTCCTTTTATGTCGTGGGGCCGACAATCTGAGTCGGCACGCCTCAAGTTTGCATAATCCCCGCAGATTCGTCAAGTCACGGCCGCTAAATATGAGCCTCCGCGGCTCATATTTCGCCACCAGCGGACGGCCAGACGGAGTGTTACCGAGAATTTCACCCCTCCTTTCGAATTTGACCCCCGGGTTGACTACGGTGGGAACTATGAGCGCCCCTGGGGAGGGTAATCCTCCGCGCAACATTCCCCCGGCAGTAACCGCTGACGTCCTGCCGGTCATGGGGCTGACGGCACACGACGGGGTGAAAATCCCCAGAGGTCGAATCTTCGCCTGGGCGCTGTGGGACTGGGCCACCCAACCCTTCGCGACCGTGATCACCACGTTTGTCTTCTCCGTGTACCTCACCTCGGAGCTGTTTCTCCCCGAAGACATCCGGGCTTTGGGCAGTGGCGCCGAATACGACTTGGCCCTGTCGGTACTCTCCCGGGACCTGGGGATCGCGATTGCCCTTGCCGGGGTCGCCGTCGCCATCCTGGCCCCGGTGCTCGGCCAAAGAGCCGATCGCAGCGGCCGGCGAAAGCGCCTTCTGGCGGTGAACACGGCGCTCTTAATCGCCGTCCAAGCGAGCCTGTTTTTCACCACCGTCGAGCCGAACATGTTCGTCTTCGGCATCACCATGGTCGCGGTGGGAAATATTTTTTCCGAAATCGCCAACGTGAACTACAACGCGCTGATTACCCAGGTGGCTACCCCCAAGACGGTCGGCAGCGTGAGCGGACTCGGTTGGGGTTTTGGTTACCTGGGCGGCATCAGCATGTTGCTCGTGTCCTACTTCGGCTTCATCGAATTTGACCTCTTAGGCCTGGGCTCCGAAAACGGCCTCGACATTCGCGCCATCGCGGTGGCGTGTGCGGTGTGGACCGTGGTTTTTGCCATCCCGATCCTGCTCGTCGTCCCCGAAGTAGCGCCCGCAGAGGGACTGGCGAAGACCGGTTTCTTCGCCAGCTACCGCATCCTCTTTCGCGACGTCGCCCAGCTATATCGCAGCGCACCCACCACCTTCTGGTTTCTCTTCGCCAGTGCCATCTTCCGCGACGGCCTCGCCGGTGTGTTCACCTTCGGCGGGGTACTCGCCGCGATCACTTTCGGTTTTTCGACCACCGAAGTCCTGATCTTCGGCATCGTCGCGAACCTCGTCGCCGGACTATCGACCATGGCAGCCGGGAAACTAGACGACTGGTTTGGCCCCCGAGCGGTCATCATCGGATCGTTGGCGCTCCTGCTGGGCTCCGGCACGGCGCTGTTTTTCTCCCGCGACGCGGGTCCCCTCGCCTTTTGGATCGGAGGGTTAGTCCTCGGTGCCTCGGTCGGACCGGCCCAGGCCGCCGCCCGGTCCTTTCTCGCCCGGGTGACCCCTGCCGGACAGGAGGGACAAATCTTTGGCCTCTACGCCACAACGGGCAGGGCGGTGAGCTTTCTCACCCCCACGCTGTGGTCACTGTTCATCGCCATCGGCGGAGCACAGTATTGGGGGATTCTGGGGATCATGGTTGTCCTGGCCGTGGGCCTGGTCCTGATGATCCTGGTGAAACTGCCCGCGCACGTCCGCTGAGGCACGTCCACTGAGGAACCTGCGCTGAGGCACGCCCGCTGAGGTACGTCCGCTGAGGATCGGGGCGCACGAGCCCGGCGGCCCGTTGGACCCCTGCAGGATCTAGCCGGGTAGATACCCGGCGTTAATACCCACCAGGGTGACCACGGCGCCGGCGAAAAAATTGATGCCCAAAAACCAACGCCAGCCGCCGTGGGCGCGGCGCGCAGTCTGATCGGTAATCGTGACAAAGGGGAGCACGGCGGCCAGGTAGGGCAGGGCAATAATCGCGGTGAGGCTAATGGGCCACGGGCTCAACAGCATCAACCCACCGGCGAGGCCGTAGAGGGCGACTGCGAACCAGACGGCCGAGCGGGCACCCCAAATGGTCGCGACCGAGCCGATTCCCGCCTCCCGATCAGAAATCACATCCTGGACGGCGCCAAAGGCGTGCGAGCCCATGCCCCACAGGAAAAACGCGAGCAGCACCAGCGTTGCCGTCTGACCGAGCGGCTCCCCAGCCCACAGCCCGCCACCCAAAGCCAGGCCGTAGAGGGCGGGTGAGACAAAGTGCACACTCGAGGTCACCGAATCGAGGCCCGGTATTTCCTTAAACCGCAGCGGGGGCGTCGAATAGGCCACCACGCTAAAAAGCGACAGCGCCAACACCACCCACGAGGGCCACTGGCCCTGAAATACCAACCAGACGACGAAGGGCGCCGCGAGGAGTGTGGACGTGACGAGCATCACGCGGTGCAGGGCGGGCGGTAGCAGAGCGCCCTCGGCACCGCCCTTTCGGGGGTTTCGCACATCGGATTCGTAATCGAAAACGTCATTGATGCCATACATCAAGACGTTGTAGGGGATGAGGAAAAACACCGAACCGACCAGCAGTCGCCAATCGACGCTCTGCGTGCTCACGTAGTAGGCCACAGCGAACGGAAACGCGGTGTTCACCCAGCTGAGCGGCCTGGAGCTCAGCACCAACGACCGCAGAGCCGTCACGACGAACCCGAGCGCTTGGCCAGCATCGTCCACACGGCCGGAACAATCAGCGCCGCCGCCACGGTGTAGGCAAAGTCCTCCAGCGGGGCAACACCCAAGCGAACACCGGAGATTTTTCCGGGGTCGTAGTCGACAATGCCAAAGCCAATGATGGCGTTGTCAAACACCGCCGTGAGGACCAAGACCACCGCGAGGGCGGCGAGCATCGCGCGAAAATGGGGGCCAGGCTGTCTGCCGTCCCCCTTCTGCAGCCTCGGCCACAGTGCGGCCACCACCGCGATGATCAGGGCGGCGAGGAGAAACCAGATGTTGATCAACCAGTAGGTCATCGCTTCGCCCTCGCAAAAAATCGCTCAAAGCCCAGATACGACAGTAGCGTGACGTAACCCAGGAGGGTCAAGAAAAACACTTCCTCCAGGGGTAGCTCCGGGCCGATCAGAAGCCCGGTTTGGTAGGGACCACCGCCCCGGAAAAAGACCCCTTCGGCAATTCCCACCACATCCCAGACCAGAAAAAAGGCGACTACGACGACCAGCGTGATCAGGGTGCGCGCAATCTCTCCCCCAAAAAGGGCCAATCGGTGTCGTTTGTCGATGAGACCAAGGCCCAACAGCGACACCACTAACGCGGTGAGATACGCAAAGCTCAACACCGGGGCGCCCTACGCGTGCTGTGGCACCAGGGGCTCTGGCAGCGCAGTCGTCGACGTGTCACCGCGCAGGCGCTTCAGCATCACTTCGGCAGAAATGATGCACATCGGCAACCCGATGCCGGGAATGGTCGAACTGCCCGCGTAATACAGACCGTCGACTTTCTTGCTGACGTTTCCTGTCCGAAACAGCGCACTCTGGGTCAAGGTGTGGGCGGGTCCCAGCGCGGAGCCCATCCACGCGTTCACGTGAGATTCGAAATCGGCTGGGCCGACGCTTCGGCGCAGCACAATGCGCTCCGCCAAATCTTTAGCGCCACTCCAGCGGGCGATTTGTTCGATCGCGCGGTCGGCCACCTGCTCCACCGCGGGATCACCCTCGCCGTCCATCCCGCCTTTACCCATCGACACGTCAGCGGGCATGGGAACCAGGACAAACAGGTTGGTGTGTCCCTCTGGGGCGACATCGGGGTCAATCACGCTGGGTTTGCAGACATACAGCGAGGCGGGGTCTGGAATCTGGGGTGGAGTGGCGAAAATTTTCCCGAAACTGCCCTCCCAGTCTTCGGTGAAAAACAGGCTGTGGTGGAGAAGCTCCGGCACTTCGCCCTTCACTCCCAAATACAACAGCACCGCGGAGGGTCCCGCGGTGCGCTTTTTCCAGTAGCGCTCACCGTAGGTTTGCTCGGCTGTATCCAGCAGGGTGGTCTCGGTGTGGTGCAGATCAGCACCGGAGACGACCAGATCGGCCTCGACCCGGTGGACCACCCCGTCGCTGTCGTGATAGTTCACCGCGCTGACCCGTGGTTTACCCGAGCTCTTGTCGGTCTCAATTCCGGTCACCCGGGAATTGAGGCGTAAATCGACCCCGTGGTCGACGGCGATGTCTTTAATCGACTCCATCACCCGGTTAAATCCCCCCTGGGCGTAGAGCACACCGTCTTCCAGATCGAGGTGGCTCATCAGGTGGAACATGGCGGGCGCCAAATAGGGACTCGATCCTAAAAACACGGCCGGGTAGCCAAGAATTTGCCGAGCCCGGTGCGACTTCACGTGCTTGGAGGCGAAATTCCAGATCGGCGTGGTCAGCAGTCGATACAGGGTTGTGACCCGCTTGAGCACCTCGCCGACAAACAGCGGCCGCAAATCTTGGAAGGAGGTAAAGAGGAAATACTTTTTGGCGATCTCGTAAGTTTCTTTCGCCGAATCGAGGTAGCGCTCCATCGCGGGCCTCGAACCGGGCTCCAAAGACTCAAACATGTCGAGGTTTGACTCCCGGTCGCCCATCACGTCGACCGACTCGGCCGCCTGGCCATCCTCTGGTTCGAAGTAGACGCGGTAGGCGGGGTCTAGGCGCTGCAAGTCCAACACTTCGGCCGCGCTCGTGCCCATCAGTTTGTAAAAGTGGTCAAAGACTTCCGGCATCAAATACCAGGACGGCCCGGTATCGAAGCGGAAACCGTCTTTTTCCCAGTTGCCCGCACGACCCCCCACGTGATCCAAGGCTTCGAGCAGCACCACGTCGTAGCCGTCTTTTGCCAACAGGGACGCGGAGGCCAAACCACCCATGCCGGCGCCGATTACGACCACTCGCTGTGTCATGCCTTTGTCCTTTTCTCGTGTCGCCATTTACCACCGGGGAGCCATCCCGCCGCCACCGCGAGCGCGAGCTGCGCTTTCCGGGCGCTGGGCACACTGACTCGGTGGGTCAAGAGTTTGTCGGCGGGTGTCTGGCGCAGTTTCACACCCAGTTCATCGAAGAGCGCCTGAGCGAGTCCGACCGCTTTTCTCGATCCCGCCGGTAGCAGCGGCAGCGCCCTGGCCGATTCGGCCAGGTCCTCATCGATGTCATCGAGCAGGCGGTTTTTCGTCTCCTCGTCCATCGAATCGGGGGTCACGCCGGGGAAGTAGCTTCGACCCAGAGCGTCAAAATCGACCGCCAGGTCGCGCAAAAAATTGACCTTTTGAAAGGCCGCACCCAGTGCCCGCGCACCGGAGACCATCTGTTCGTGTTGAGCCTCGGTGTAGTCGCGATCTTTCACGAACGCTTTCAGGCACATCAGCCCGACCACTTCGGCCGAGCCGTAGACGTAGCGGGAGAAGCTCTCCTCGTCGTGGGTGGTCTCGGACAGGTCCGCGCGCATCGACTGGAAGAACGGTGTGGTGAGCTCCGAGGTGATTCCCACGTGTCTGGCCGAGTGGGCGAACGCGTGGACGATGAGGTTGGTGCTGTAGCCGGTTTCCATTGCCCGCTCGGTGTCGGCTTCCAGTCGATCGAGCATTTGGCCCGCCTCGGCCGCGTCGATTCCCGCTTCACCGGCGACCCCATCGACGACTTCGTCGGCGAGGCGCACCAGAGAGTAGATGTTTTCGATGTGTCGGCGACAGGGCGCCTCGAGTAAACGGGAAGCGAGACCGAATGACGTCGAGTAGAGCCGAATGACCCCGGAGGCGGTCTCTTCTGCCGCTTTGGTATAAAGGTCAATTCGAGTGTCTAATTGCGTCATCGACACTGACCTTTCTCTCCTGCGTGGCTAGGCTCAATACTGTCAGGACAATCCCGAAACAGGACGCCACCAACTGAAGGGTAGCGCGTGGAGAAAACAGAATCCTCCGAGCAGGTCGTATTGGTCGACGACCACGGCCAATCCATCGGCGTCGCCGATAAAGCCACCGTGCACAGTGCCGACACCCCCCTCCACCTCGCCTTCTCCTGCCACATCTTCAACCGAGACGGCCACGTGTTAATGACCAGGCGCGCACTGGGTAAAAAGACCTGGCCCGGTGTGTGGACCAACGCCGTGTGTGGCCACCCCGCACCCGGTGAAGACATGACCGATGCCGTCACCAGGCGGGTCCAACAAGAAATTGGTCTCGGCATTTCGCAGATACAACCGGCACTTCCCGACTTTCGCTACCGCGCGGTCGACGCCTCCGGCGTCGTCGAAAACGAAATATGTCCCGTCTTTATCGCCTACGCCGAATCCGACCCGCACCCGGCAGACGATGAAGTGGCCCAGTGGGAGTGGGTCGACCCGACGCAGTTAGCCCAGGCGGTCTCGGCGACGCCGTTTGCGTTTAGCCCGTGGCTGGTGATGCAACTCGACGCGTGGCCGGGTCGCTACGGGGTGGAGCCGGACACGTCGGTGCGGTGAAAATTCGCCGAGGAGCGTGACGCGGTCGGACCGCGCTGGCCCTGATAGCGACTGCCGTAGCGCGCCGAGCCATACGGGTGCTCCGCCGGAGACGAGAGCCGAAAGAAGCACAATTGCCCGATTTTCATTCCCGGCCACAGCGTGATCGGCAGGGTGGCCACGTTGGAGAGCTCCAGGGTGACGTGTCCAGAAAAGCCGGGGTCGATAAAGCCTGCCGTGGAGTGGGTGAGTAACCCCAGTCGGCCGAGCGAGCTTTTTCCTTCCAACCTGGCGGCCACATCATCGGGCAGGCTCACCACTTCGTAGGTGGCGCCCAGCACAAACTCGCCGGGGTGGAGCACAAACGATTCGGCGGGCTCTACTTCCACCAGTCGGGTCAGATCGGGCTGGTCGATTGCCGGATCGATGTGCTGATATTTGTGGTTATCAAAGAGCCGGAAAAACCGATCCAGTCGCACATCAACGCTGGAGGGTTGGACCATGGATTCGTCCCACGGGTCGAGAACGACCCGTTGTGCGCTGACCTCAGCGCGAATGTCACCATCCGATAAGAGCACAAAGACAGCCTAGTAGACTGCTTCCCACCAGCTGCGGCTGGTGCCGGCGAGTGTAGTTCAATGGTAGAACTTCAGCTTCCCAAGCTGATAGCGCGGGTTCGATTCCCGTCACTCGCTCCACATCTGCCAGAAGGCTGTGCCTGCTGCTGTCACCACAGGGCGTGGGCCTCATTCGACGCGGTGGCGAAAAACCGTTTCACGTCCCCGTCGACGATGATGTCGGAGGGTTTCAGCGGCCTGGCGAGGTGTAGCCCTTCGAGGCTTGTCAGCCGGGAGAAGGCCACATAGGTCTGTCCGGCGGCAAACGCCCTGGGGCCCAAATCAATGATGGCCCGGTCGAGGGTTTTTCCTTGGGCTTTGTGAATGGTGACCGCCCAGGCCAGGCGCAACGGAAACTGGGTGAACTCGGCGACCACGTCGCTGGTGATCTCTTTCGTCCCCGAGTTGTATTCGTAGCGAATTTTTTCCCAGGTGACCGGCTCCACCTCCACCGAATCACCGTCGATGTTCACCGTCACCGTGTCGGCAATATCCTCCACGACCCCCAAAGAACCATTGACCCAGCGCGGCCCCTGATCGCTCCCGGTGTCGTTTCGTAAAAACATCACCTGCGCCCCCGGCTTCAACGCCAGTTCTTCATCGGCGGGAAACTGTCGAGACTTACCAAAGTCTCCCTCGATGTCAGCCACCGCAATCTGGGTCTGGCCGGAGAGTGCCTCGAGGCGGTTGTGGTTGATTCGACGAACCGTCTCATTGGTGGTCGCCAACGTAATCGTGTCGGGGTCATCCGGGGGAATCGAGCCTCGTTCGTTCAGCATCCGGCCGGTATCCGGATCGAGACTGCCGTCTCGAAGCGAATTCAACACCGCTTGAAACGCGGGGTCAGCTTGGCGAAAGACGGTGTCCAATACCACCGTGCGAAGGCCCGCCTGGTCCCACACTCGGGCGTCAAAAAACCAGGCGGAATCGTAACGATCGCGGTAATACTGTTTTTCGGTGTCGCCGCTCACCACAGGGGCCAACTGATACAAATCCCCGAACATAATCAGCTGTACTCCACCGAAGGGCACCGTTTTTCGTCCCTTGGCCTGTCGAAGCCGCCGATCGATGGCGTCCAACATGTCCGAGCTCACCATCGAGACCTCGTCGATGACGAGTGCATCGGCAGCGCGCAGCATCTGCAGGACCTCTTTGGGACAAAAACCCAAATCCCGGTCGCCGATGATGCCAAGGGGTAGTCGAAGCAGAGAATGCAGAGTCTGGCCGCCCACCGCCAAGGCGGCGACGCCGGTAGGGGCCGCAACGACCACCTGCTTATCGGTCTGTTCGACAAAGGCGTGCAGGAGCGTGGTTTTGCCCGTCCCCGCAGGACCCGTAATAAACACGTGGTCAAAACTGGACTCCAACAGGGCGAGGATGTCCTCGTTCTGGTCCGCCGCAGTGGTCATGGTCTCCCGACTCTTGCCTGTGACCAGGCTACCGGGGTTGGTCCCCGCGCTTCTTAGACTGGGGTGATGAGGCGAGTCATCATCACCTGGTCGATCGCCCTCGCGGGTGTGGTCTCTGTGTGGCTGGGCGGGCTCTCCTGGCTAAACCACACCGTCTACTCGGCAGAAGCCGTCGTGACCGACTATCTCGAGACGCTAGAAGCCGGTGATGTTCCCGCCGCGAGCGCCCTCGCGGGCCTGGAGCGCACCCCACTGGTCTTCCCCGATGCCGACACTCTGCCCTCCCAGATCACCATCAGCGGTGTTCAGGACACCCAGGACGGTCGGGTCCTCGTGAGAAGCGAGTATCAACTGGACGGAAATACTGAATCGTCGGTGTTTACCCTCTCTGGTGCGCCGCGCCTGTGGGGGCTTTTTGACCAGTGGGAGTTTTCGCTACCCCCCACCGCGACAATCGACACCACCCTCAGTGGCCTCGACCAGGTGCGCATTTCTGGGACGGGTCTAGACCACGAAGGCTCACTGGAGACCGAGGTGTTAGTCCCCGGCTACTACACGGTCGATGCTCGCAGCCAGTGGCTGGAAACCGAGGTCTACAGCACTGTGCTGTCAGAGCCCGCCTCGACGTGGTCACTCGAGTTACGCGCGAGCCCCACCAGCGCCCTACTCGATGAGGTCCATTCGGCGGTGGCCGAATACCTCGGGGAGTGTGCGCTTCGAGAAGTACTCCAACCCTCCTCGTGCCCGTTTGGCGTTCAACTTACTGACCGGCTCTACACACTGCCCGAGTGGTCCATTAGCCAACCGCCCGCCGTGTCTCTCGAACCCACAGACGATCACTACACCTGGAACATGGTGGCACTGGGCGGCCGGGCCACCATCAACGCCACCGTGCAGTCACTATTCGACGGTTCGCTGCGCTCCTACGAAGAAGTCGTCGCTTTCGGCCTCACCGGCGACGTCACCGGTCTGGACACCGACTCCCCTGCGCTGAGAATTGACTAGGGCCAAGAACCGACTAGGGCCACGAATCGACCGGGGCGAGGTTCTCAGCGCGCCCCGCGGCGCTCGGCGACTCGTTGGTCGTGCTCGGCGCGCTCCTGCAACATCGCGTTGTAGGCCTGGAGTTCGGCGTCGTCGTCGCGATCGGCACGCCGGTCGCGACGCTTTTGCTCGCGCTCATCTCCCCGACTCCACGCCCAGGTGACCAAAATCGCGAGCACGAGGGTCGGAATCTCGCCCAACCCCCAGGCCAACTCACCACCCTGCTGTTGGTCTTCTAACGGTGGGAGTCCCCACTCGCGTCCCATCGCGCCAAACCATTCGGGCACCAGAAGCGCCTCGCCCATGATGAGGCCTAACCCGAAGAAAGCGTGGAAGGCCATCGTGGCCAACACGATGACTAACCGGAGGGGATATACGGGACGGTGCGGGTGGGGGTCACCGTCGACCAACACTTGGGCAAACAGGTAGCCGCTGAGCAGAAAGTGCAGCGTCATCCACACGTGACCGAGGTGATCTTCTACCGCCCAGGCGAACAGTGGCGAGTAGTAAAACACGATCAGCGACACGGCAAACAGTGGTGCCGCGACCAGGGGGTGTCCAATGATGCCCAAATAGCGCGAATTCACGGCCGTGAGAATCCACTCTCTGGGACCCCTCGAGCCATCTTTTCGCACCTCGATGGCCCGGGCGGCCAACGTGACGGGAGTGGCCAGCACCCACAGCAGCGGAATGGCCATACTGAGAATCATGTGGGCGACCATGTGCACGCTGAAGAGAAACACCCCGTAGACGTAGAGTCCCGAACTGGTGGTGAAGAACAACAGTGCCATCCCCGAGAACCAAAACAGGGTTTTACTGATCGGCCAGTGGTCACCGCGGGCCCGCAAGCGCCGCACCCCCTCCAGGTAGAACGCGGTGCCCATCACCGCGATCAGTGCCCACAACAAATCCAACTCCCAGACGGTAAACACCCTGGTCCAGTCAAACTCTGGCGGTAGCGGTTTGCCGGTCAGATATTCCGCCGGTGTGGGAGCCAACTGTTCACTGGCGGGGGTCTCATCGACCGGTGTTTCTGTTCTCGCCAACGCGACAGCCAACCCGACCGCGACGCCCATCACCACCAGTTCTGCGGTGACGGTTCGCCACAGCGACCCCAGTGCACTCACACTTCCGGAAGACACGTTGTTGATGGTGCGCGTGCGATACCAGGCACCGGCGGCGATTAACACCGCGAGGGTGGCCGTCTTGGCGAGGACCAGTTGGCCATACGGCGTGGCCAGTTGCTCCACCGAACCCACCCGAATGTAGGCGTTTAGTATCCCGGATGAGGCCACAACGACGACGGAAATCAAGGCGATGCTCGAGAAGCGCTTCAGGGCAGCGACCAACAGCTCGGGTCGCCGCCGAAGAATGGTGAACACCATCGCGAAAGCGGCGAGACCACCCACCCAGAAACCGGTAAAGACGTAGTGCAAAAACGCGGACGTGAGGGCCTGGTTGTGGGAGGCGCTTCCGGCCGTGTGACCCAGTTCGGCCAGCGGCCACAGCGCGGCCACCGCCAAAACACCCGCGACAAAGACCGGTCCATAAGCCCGGGACGCGATGGAGACAATGGTGACAATCGCGGCCAGCAGGGTGGACATTAACCAGGCGCGACCAAACTCCGTCTCGGTAAAAAACAGTGCCAGCAGGTTTCCAAAACGGTCGCTCGCGGTGATCGGCTCCAAATACACCGACTGAAACGTGAGCAATGCCGCGAGCGCGCTCGAGACGCTCCAGGTCGCAGCCGACCAGCCCGCGATTTGCATTGTTTTCTCATAGGCGGGGTCGTCCTGGGGAAGGGCCAGGGCCGCAAAGAGCAGCGCTCCCAGGGTGAGCGAAGACGCTAAGCGGAGCACCAACATGGCCGCCGGCAGTCCGTAGCGCACCCCCACACCCGGGTCGACCACCAGAGGTGCAACGGCACCGCCACCCCACACCAAGCCGAACACGACTGCGGGAATACCGGCGAGCGCCAATACCGCCAGGGGAAGGCGGCTGGGTTGTGCCTGCACGGTTACGCTCACTCTTTTAGGTTAAGACACCCCGCTACACAACTGCCCGGAGCGGCGAGTCCGCACCGCTGGCCCTGATGGGGTGGCCCCGGTGCAGTGACGCTGGTGGGACAATGGTGCGATGCACGCAATACAGGTGTCACACACAGGCGGTCCGGACGTATTGGAATACGTCGAGGTCGAGACCCCGGAGGCCGGGGAGCACGACGTTGTCGTGAAGGCCCACGCCATTGGCGTGAACTACATCGACACATACCACCGCGAGGGTGCTTACCCACTCCCGTTACCGTTTACTCCCGGGCAAGAGGGTGCGGGAGAAATTACCCAGGTGGGCTCGGCAGTCGAGGGTTGGTCCGTTGGTGACCGGGTGTGTTGGGCAATGGTGGCGGGAAGCTACGCGGAATATGTTCGCGTCCCCACCGACGCACTCAACCGGATTCCGGAGTCGATTGATTTTTCCCAGGCGGCCGCCGCAATGCTGCAAGGACTCACCGCCCACTATCTCGCGACCAGCGTGTACCCGGTGGGAGCGGACACCACCGCGGTGGTTCATGCCGTGGCCGGCGGGGTCGGGCTGTTACTCACCCAAATGATTCGCACCAAAGGCGGGACGGTCATCGGGACCACCTCGAGTGCACAAAAAGCCCAGCGCGGACTCGACGCGGGAGCCGCCCACGTCATTCGCTACGACGAAGAACCGTGGGCGAAGCGGGTCGACGAGATCACGGACGGTCGCGGTGTAGATGTGGTCTACGACGGCGTCGGAAAAGATACTTTTGAGGACAGCCTGGGAAGCCTTCGACCGCGGGGAACACTCGCGCTTTATGGCGCCGCCAGTGGCCCAGTGCCGCCCTTTGACCTCCAGCGGCTAGGCGGCCTGGGGTCTTTGGTGGTGACCAGACCGACACTCGGTCATTTCATGGCCGATGCGAGCGAGCGGGCGTGGCGAACGGGTGAGCTATTTGCGGCCATCGAGTCGGGTCAGTTGGAGGTGAGCGTGGCGGCGACATTTCCTCTCGCCGATGCCGCCGGCGGCCACCGGGCCATCCAGTCCCGGGACTATTCGGGAAAAATTCTCCTCCTGCCCTAACGACACCCGCGGGGGTGTGAGCGAGAGGCCTGGATAGGCTGGGCGGGTGATCAAACGGCTTCGTGTTCTGCGCACTCGCCTTCTCGACTCTGCGAATGTGCTCAGCCACCGGGTGCGAGCAGTCTTTCGCGGACACCTAGCGACCCACGTGATTGTGACCGGCACTGACCTTCCGAGCCTCTATTTCCTGGTCGAAGAAATACGCCGAGTAGCACCGTCTCTGGGCCTCCCGGAACACCCGAGCGCGGCCAGTGCCCTGAAGGGAAACTTCCAGCCGGTCGTGTGGTCGTGGCACCCGGATGACATCACCCGCGCCGAAGAACTCACGGCGGATGTGGGCCGGTACCGACGCATTGTCGTCGTGGCCACCAGCGCGGATCCCCGCGATAGCGTCTGTGCGAGCGACGACCGGGTGCCACACCAATACGTGGATGGCTTTGATTACCGCTTCCGGTTCGGTCCCCGCGGAAAGAAGAGTCTCACCGGCCCGGGTGTGCTCGCCAGGATCGATGGCCTAGAGGCGTGGCGAAGCCACAGCGGGGCGACTCTGGTGACCATTGAGCGGGCTCAGCTCGAGTCCGAGCCTCGCGTCGCCATCGAGTCGATAAGAGACGGCCTCGGTGATGTGGGTCGACAGACTGAGGCGGCGCTCACGGCACTGATGGAGCACACCATTGCCATGACCCACCGGGCGTCCTGGACCGCTAATGACAAGAACACCAGACGCGCCATCCAGCAGATTCAGCTAAGCCCAGAGCTCGAATCCACAGCGGTGGAGATGGGCTATCCCAAAGCCGAAAATCTGGTGCCTAAGCGAGACCTCGTGGTGGACATCACGCCCGGCACGGTGATTGCTTTTCACACCCCGGATGAGGTTTACCGGGCCGAGGCGGCGAGGCTGAAGTCGACTCTTGACCGCCTGGGTTTGGACTATCACTTTTTTGAAGTCGAACCCGAAAAGAACTGGGTGCGCACCACACTGCTCAAGCCGTTATGGATGTCTCAAGCACGAGAGAGTCTTAGCGGCCCCCTCCTCTACATCGATGTCGACGCATTTGTCCACGAGGACCCATGGCGGTACCTCAGTCAGTACGACGGGGACCTCGCTGCCGTGTATAACGACGGGATCCTCAACAGTGCGACGATATGGATTAATGACACCGTTGGGGCGAGAACCATTCTCGAAAGGTGGGTCGATAAATCTGAC